>CADEDJ010000066.1 GCA_902826055.1 uncultured Nitrosomonas sp.
TCAACTCATTACATAAAATCATATCGTTATGGATTATTCAGAGCGGACTACCTATCGACAGCAGAATTTAAGCAACGATACTATGCAAATCATCTATTCTCTGCTTAATCACATAGACTCCATATTTGACAACGCACCTTATGTGTGCTGCAGGTACAGCAGGCCAGCAATCAAGCGCGGCGAAGTGGCTGGATGTCCAGTGCGTGAGGGAAAGAATTCCGCCCAGCAACTCTCAAACACCGGCCAGTCAATCAGTTCAGCCAGCTTGACCAATGGATGTTTGTGATTAATCAGTTCTGCCAACGACTGCTGAAAAAAGTCGCCAGTCGGGGTGTGTGTGTTTATCTTTAGATCCCATCAAAATCTCACCAGAATTTGCAAGAAATACTTTGCAATTGTCTCATTTCCGGCAAGTTTTAGCCTAAAAATTAACGAAACCACATCATAAAATCATGGTGTTAGGTGTTATTCAGGACGGACTAACTAGTCTTTCCGTTACAAACAAAGCGTTGCAACTGCAAAGATTAGAATACAGCAACGGGAAAAAGAAAAATATGCGCCAGAAGAAAATCTGGTCAATTTGTAGCGAATCACGATTGAACCGAAAACATCAACAGGAGGCAAAATACCAACTCAGTCTGGTCGACTTATCCACAGATGCGTAGTATCCTGCGCTCTGTTTCCCCCTGGTCAAATTTCAACCGTAATGGGGAGCAATTTTAAACCAGTATCAACAATCTATGGTATTGATTGCCAAAGATTACACACTGTGTTCGAGATGACAGTTGCTCAGAAATTATTTAACGCTGCATTAATCATTTCATGCCAGATTTTGTATTTGGCATCAAACGATAACCGGGCATTGGCAGGGCTGGTGGAAGGTAAGCGGAAAAGTTTGATCAAGCTAATGTTATTTTTCGTTAATACATAGCGCTTAAAATAACGTTCTGCTGTTCCGCCATTAAAGAATACATGATTAATTTGTTTATATTCGGAAAAAAATGCTTGAAAGTCATTGATGATCCGGGTATCCGTTTCGATATTCGAATCCAAGCTACCAATACGTTTACAAGATTTGAGCACATCCCAAAGCGCGATAGGCGATGCTTGCAAAGCAATTATTTTTTCTTCATAACAGGCATCTGCTTGGATTTTCAATAATGGTGCCATGACTGGCCAGAACGCATTACGCTGATGCGCATAATATTGATTTGCAGTGAGTGAGGCTTCGCCAGGCATGCTGCCAAGAATCAGGATTTTTGCATGACTACCGGCAATAGGCGCAAAACCGTGGATGATCGGCATACTACCCAAATATCAACTAGGTGAGTTTGTCCACGTAATAATGCCGAATGGCAGTACCTTGTTGATCCAACTCGTAGATCAATGGCCGGCCGGTAGCCAGTCTGCACTTCATTGCTTGCCTAGGGGTAAGGTTATTCAATAGCATCATCAGTACACGCAAGGTATTGCGGTGAGAAACGATTAGAATACGTTTTCCTTGCCGAATCTCCGGCTGAATTGTTT
Source organism: uncultured Nitrosomonas sp. (assembly GCA_902826055.1). Taxonomy (GTDB): domain Bacteria; phylum Pseudomonadota; class Gammaproteobacteria; order Burkholderiales; family Nitrosomonadaceae; genus Nitrosomonas. The sequence continues at coordinate 1,528 of CADEDJ010000066.1, forward strand.
CTTCCCAGTAAGGTTTAACGCGCATCAGTGTTTGTTGAATACTTTCTCCCGCTGGCAATTCATTTTTATCGATGCTGGCATAATTCGATTGATTCCCCGGAAAACGGGGGTCTGCGGGATCGAGGTATGGCGGCGTAGCGTCAAACTTGATTTGGCACCCTAAAATAGGCCAAATACCGAATCTTTTGATGGCTGGCCAACGCTCCATACCCTCCAGCGCACCGTAGTGGCGCTCATTCAACCGCCAATGTGTAATGATAGGAATATCCAAGTGCATGGCTGACAATACAAGATGCGCAGTTGTAGCCGCCCGTTGTAACGAGGAAGCAAAACACAGATCGAACGTGATATCGGCTTGTTTTAGCAAATAGGCAGCTTGCTTGGCTTCTTCCTTACCTTTTGGACTTAACGGTACGTCGCTCCAGCCGGTGAATTTTTTGTCGCGATTCCAGATACTTTGTCCGTGGCGAAGCAAAACGAGCGTTGTAGTTTGCAGTTGCGGATGCGCCGAGGTAGGTATGGCTCTTAGCATCAACGATTGCCAGGCTGCTGCGGGTTGCTGGCAGCTTGCGAGGATTCGTGCCAGATTTGTTTCAAGGCAGGCCACAAGCCACTGCGCAACGTTTTGATGTATTGCGAGTTGTCCGTCAAGCCGTTGACCAGACGGCGTTGCGCTCTGCCCAGATTGTGATACGGCATGCTCATGAAAAGGTGATGTGTCGCATGGTAGCGTAGTCCGACCGGCGCCCATAACGGCGTAATCAGGAAATTGCCAGGTATGTTGATAGAATCGAGATATTGCTCGGCCAATGTCATTTTATGATCGCCGGGATTGCGATAGGCATGCGCTGCCAATGTGCGTAATGAATTGAGTGTAAAAACGGTCACTGCCGTCAAATACCACAATACCAGCAATGAAGAGGGAAATATATCGAGTGCGACTAACGCAATAACACTCGCGCCGAATAAGCATGCGGCAATTTCTTGCTGGCGCCAATTCAGATCATTACGAATGGCATCTTCGGCACGCCGGTAAGTCGGGTCGATTGTCAGTGATGAAGCGCGTTCCCAGACCAGCTTGCGCAGCGGCGGGATCAAGTACGACAACAATGTCAGCAATACGAATCGCACTATGAGAAAGATGGGTATCAGCAATGACAGCAACACATAGGCAATTATTTCCGCGGGTCTGCGCGTGGCAAATGGAAGATACTCGCCGTCGGCGCTGGTGCCATACACGTCCGGTTTGTGGTGGTCGTTGTGGACGCCATCGTAAGTAAACGACGGAATCATGAATGGAATGCCGCAGATAATATTCCATACCAAGCGAAAGTTTTTGAAGGTGCCTTTTTTTAAATGTGCAAGCTCGTGTACAAAGATAGCCGAGCGATACAACGCCAGTACGGCCACGATAAACCCACCCACTTGCCACAGCGACAACAGCGGCGAAAATAGTGCCGTAAAGAAAGCTGCCCAACCCAATGTGATATGGAAAGTAAAATCAATCCAATAAATCCATGGATTGGGCGTCATCAGGTCGCGCACCAAGTGATGCGCTTCGCGGAGCGGAAATTCTTTGACGTATGTTTCTTTTTGTTCAATCATGCGTCGTCTCGCTAAGCATCAGATCCAGGCCAACAAGATTGGATATGTTCCATAATCAATCGGTTAGCGGTGACATCGGTGATGTTGGTTTGCCCTAGATTCGGCATTGCCGGCCAGCCCGCATCAATAAACTCTTGATCTGCAAACTGTTTGGGTTGAGCGTAGCGCGGAATTACGTGAAAATGCACATCCGGATCGACCATCATCAGCATCAAAAAATTGATTTTGTCATAGTGAAACGCTTGCGCCAGCGCCGTTTCGATATGCTGGGTGACTTCGTGCAATTCGGTAAAACTTGCCGGACTCAGCTCGGAGAAAGCTTTCGCAGGCTCATGAGCAGCCAAAACCAGTGCACCGAGGGTCGCCTGAGCCGGGCGTAATAACACCGACCAGTAGCGATAGCACCGGATGATGGTTTGTGGTGCGCCAAATTTGCGCATCGTGGCATTGAAATCTGCGGGTGTCGAATGCGTGGTCATAGTCTCGGTTATTCGCTAAAAATAATACCGGCGCGTGCCAAATCTTCGATGAAATCAATTTCGCACCACCGTAATCCTGTAATCGAACAGGACTTAACCAAATGTTGCTTAGCCAGATTATCGATAATCGATAAATACCACGATTTCAATTCCGCCGGATGACGAAGCGCCAGTTCCACCGCGTGCCGGAAAAGGTATGCGCCTTGTGAGCGAAAATAAATCAAACCGATCGATTCCGCATCGACTTGGTGTGGCGGCACGATTTTGCTGACTTGCTTTACCCAGCCATCGGTATTCAGTTGCACTTTCATATCATCGGCATCGTAATTGTCTTTATAGTCCACACTGAGTGTAATGGGTGCAAATTCTGAATTCAAGACCTGACTTAGAAGCGCAGACTCGACCACGGTATCCCCGTTCAACAGTAGAAAATCGCCATCCATTTCTGCACGGGCTATCCAACAACTGGCCAAATTGTCAGCGACCTCGTAAAAAGGATTGAACAAGGTCTTAATATTGGGATAACCGGCATATTGCTGTAGCAGCAGGGATTCAATCAAACCAACCTGGAAGCCGCTAATAATCGTGATATTTTCCACGCCAACCGCCAATAACGCGTCAATTTGCCATGCTAATACCGGTTTTCCTGAAACCAGCAATAAGCACTTCGGCGTGCTTTCGGTCAGCGGTAGTAGCCGCCGCCCTTGTCCGGCGCTGAGAATGATGGCTTTAATAGGCTTTGTATTGTTAGTATTCGGCATATATCAATTGATTTTGGGAAATTTTCAAAGGCAAAGGCTGCTTGTGCGTTTTAATTCTGTCACGATATGCTGTGCAGTGCGGAGAAAATCTTCGATTTCCTCCACCGTGTTACTGCTTCCTAAACTTATGCGAACCGCGCAGCGCGCCAGCATCGGATCCACTTGCATGGCCGCCAGCACATGGCTTTGCCCGGGATTGACACTGGAGCAGGCGGCACCGGCGGCTACGGCAAAACCGGCTTTGTCAAGTTTTACCACCAAAGTATCGCCTTCGATATCCGGCAGTGCAAAATAACAGGTATTGGGTATGCGAGCCGCTTTTTTGCCAAAAATGACAGCACCCATGCCAAGTAAACCTGTTTCCAAACGATCGCGCAAGCGCGAGACATGCTGCGCTGATTCTGCCAAGCGCAATACCGCCAGTTCGCAAGCGACACCAAAACCTACGATAGCAGGCACGTTTTCGGTTCCAGAACGCAAACCGTTTTCGTGACCCCCCCCATAAATCAAGGGCTTCAATAATAATCGTTTGTCGACAATCAACGCGGCTGCGCCTTTGGGGCCATAAATCTTGTGCGCGGATAACGTCATGGCATGCACTTTGAGTGCCGGAAAATCTACTGTGATTTTTCCTAAACCTTGAATCGCATCGGTATGCACGTAAGCACCGTGAGCTCGCGCCATTTCGGCAATTTTCGCAACCTCTTGTATGACACCGGTTTCATTATTGGCCAGCATGACGGAAACCAATCCTGGTTTGTGTGCATGCATGGCTGCGCTGGCAGCAGCCAAATCAACTTGACCTTGCGCGTCCATCGCTAATTGATGCAGTACCCAGGCATCGCAATTGCGGCGTGATAGCGCTTGTGCTGGTTTTAAAATACAAGGATGTTCAATGGCGCTGATGAACACATTGCCCGGTTTCAAACTATCCGCAGCCCCGCGAATGAATAAATTGTTGGCTTCCGAGCCACCGCTGGTAAAGATCACCTGTATTGGTTGAACGCCCACTGCATCGGCCACCTGTTTGCGCGCATGGTCAATTGCACGGCGCGCATTGATGCCATAGGTGTGACGGCTAGATGCATTGCCAAATTGCCGCTGGAAATAGGGTAGCATGGCTTCGAGGACCGCATCATCGACGCGTGTCGTGGCATTGTGATCGAAATAGGCGATTTCCATAATGTTTTTTGTGTATTGGTTTGCAATTAAGATCGGTCAAAAGCAATTATAGGCGAATATTTACAATATTTGCCCGGCTAATAAAGTAAATATGCGCGTTGCATTAATATTCAACCGGCAGCGGATCCAGGCTGCGCCATAAATACCAGGTGGCGACCGAGCGCCAAGGTTGCCAGGATCTGGCGAGCGCATGCATAGTTTTTTTATCCACCACTTGTTTATCGAAATAATGCTGACTGATTGCGCGTTGCAGGCCGATGTCGTCCAATGGCAGCACATCCGGGCGCTGCAGATGGAAAATCAGAAACATTTCGGCGGTCCAACGCCCAATACCTTTGATTTTCGTCAGTTGCACGATGATGGTCTCATCTTCCATGCTTGCCCAAGCGATTTCACTTAGATTTCCTTCACAGAAGTGTCGCGACAAATCTTGCAGGTACGCGATTTTTCTTGCGGATAGTCCGCAACTGCGCAATAAATCGTGATCTGCGGTCGCAATGACATGAGGCGTGATCTGGGGTATGGCGCTGATTATTTTTTGCCATACACTTTCGGCGGCTTTCACGGAAATTTGTTGACCCACGATGGAACGTGCCAGCGTGGTATAAGCGCAACCGCGTGACACAGGTGATGCTTCGGAGAATTGTTCGATTAGTTGTTGCATGATCGGATCACAAGCCGATAGTGTTTGGCAAGCTTGTTTCCAGTAGGCGGGTGTCATAGTTCAATAAACAAAAGAAAATGCTTTTAATTAACGTGCTACTAAATTGCCAGTGAAAAAAATAAAGAAAAATCCAACGCATTGCGCGATTGATTTCAATTAATGACTAATGATGAGCTCTTATGTAATCCGCATATTATCTTATTTGTCATAAGATTATTATGATTATCCACAATTTCTGTGGATAACTTTGTGAATAATCATTCAATTTTGATGGCTAACTTACATATTTCTAACGGTTTTTCTTAGACTGATTAATTATTTAACATCTATTTTATGCTATTATTATCAGATGGTTATAATTTTAAGAAATGATTCTATAGATCTTTTCAAAATATTATTTACATTTTGACTGAATTGTGGATTGTTTGGGTGAGCAGGTTAAATACTGTAACTTACAAAAATCCGGGATTAGCAAGTTACTGACGTATTTCGTTTATTGAATTTACGGTGTATTAGCCTTTAGTGCCTGAAACGGCTCTATTGCGAGTGAGTTCTGCTGCTGCAATTTCGGCGCGGATTCTTGCAGAAGCGGCGGCAGTTGCTTCTTTATCGGCTTGTGAGCGCGCAAATAATGCTTCTTTCGCCATTACTTCAACAGCTTCACGTTCTGCTGCTGCTTCCAATGCCTTTGATTCCAAAGCGATACGCTCCTGCATAGCAACTAAAGCGGCGGACTCAGTTCTGGCTTTTTCTAAGGCAATTTTAGTTGCTGCCTTTTCCGCTTCAAATTGAGCCTTGGCTTTGTTAGTGGCAATGATTTTTGCTTGCGCTCGGGTTATTGCTAAGCCGGTAATTTTTTGCTCAATTTCAAGTCGTTCAGCAACGGCTTGTTTTGCCTCAGTCATTGCTTTGACGCGCATTTCTGCATCTTCTAATAAGCGTTGCTCCAGTTCGGCTCTGGTGTCGGCTTCTTGTGCCGCCAGTTCATCCAGATGTGCTTTTGCTTCAGCACTCGTTTTTAATCGTAATTCTGCTTCCGCTTTGCGTCTGGCCGATTTTTGTGCAGCGATTTCAGCTTCCCTGCGTCCTTCGGCTTGCTTGATGGCTTTATCTTCAGCCTTGATACGTTTTTCATATTCTTTGGTGGCAGAGATTTCGGCCTTTTTTCTTTCAATGGCGATTGCCGTGGCTTGTTTTTCGGCTGATAGTGTTGCCTTTACAGCAGCTAATGCATCAGCTTCAATTTGCAGACGTTTATTACTTTCTTCAAGTAGCTCGGACTCAGCGATAAGCCGCGTTTTTATCGCATCCGCTGTAGCTGTTTCATTGGCGATAATTAATGCTGCAATTTCTGCAGCCGCATCTTCAGTATCAGCCCGATCGCGTGCTACAGTTGTGGCCTGTTCGTCGATTGCAGCCCGCTTTCTAGCTTGTTCGGCTGCAAATGCTTCCGCATCGGCTCTGTGCAGTGCAGCCTGTGTGGCGTCGGTTTCGGCTCGAATTTTGTCTTCTTCCGCCTCTCTGGCTTTTTTTTCAGAATCCAGGCGCAGAGCAGTTTGTGTGAATGCTTGTGCTTCTAGTTTGGAACGAATTTGTATTTCTTCCAGCGCCAGCTTGTCAGCTTCTTCACGTGCTTTGGCCAACGCTATGATTCTTTGTGATTCTTGAATTTTTGCATGAGCAATTACTGTTGCACGAGTTTCAGCTTCGATGGCCGCGAGCGCAATTAAACGGGCTTCTTCTGCTGCTTTGGCGCGACATGAGGCAATTTCAACTGCTTCTTTTTCTTTTAATGCCGCAGCATGGATTTGATCGAGCGCAACAGTCTCTTGCTCGATCCGTTTCTGCTTTTTTTCAATGATAGCGGCTTCAGCCTTGATCTTGGCTTCTAAGAGAATATGTAAAGCTTTTTCCGCTTTGTATTTTTCATCGGCGAAATGCTTAGCCTTGATTTCGAGTTCACGACATATATTGGCTTCTTCAGTGGCAAGTGCATCAGCTTTTGCTCTGCTACGAGCTTGCCCGGTTGCGATTGTTTCTGCTTGGATCCTTGATTCGGCTGCGATTCTGGCATTAGCTTCAGCACGGGCTCTTGCTTCAGCGGTGACTCGTGCAATTCTTTCGGCTTCAATACGTTTCTGCGCTTCTTTAATGGCGCGATCTTCCGTACTTAAGCGATCACGGTAAGCGGTTTCCAGTTGCTGTTTGATGTCGTTAAGGAGTGAAGATTGTTGATTGAAATCAAGATTATCGTCGGATTCTGCCTCACTGCTAAGCGTAATAATGCCTTTATCGTCATGCGCTTCTGACGATGAAATTTTGCGAAGTGAATTTAGTAAGCGCGACTTGAATGTCATAAATTATTAACTAAAGCTAATGAATGCTTGGGTGTTCATACTGACAATAACTGTGCGTAAGTAAGTTGAGACTTTAGCAATTTTTATCAGAAAGTTAATGTTGAAAAAGCAGGGAAATAGCGTCTGTTTATAATCAATAGACGAAAATTTTTTTAGGAAAAGTTTATAACCTGCTGTTATAAAATGACAATATGAAATTACAGCAAGTAATTGATGAATGCCTTGCATGATCGCTATTTAAGGCTGCTCATTTTGCTGATATTGAGGATTCCCATCATAAAATTTAATCCGTCCTGTACCAGATGCTCCAGAATTGGAGCATAAAAAGGCATGCTAAGTGCCAGTACAAGAAGGCCGATCGACAATGTCAGCGGAAAACCCACTGCAAAAATGTTTAATTGCGGTGCGGCGCGCGTCAAAATACCTAATGCAAGGTTGGTGATGAGAAGAGCAGTTAAAACGGGTAATGATAATTGCAAGCCTGATTTGAAAATTTCACTACCCCAGTTAGCGAGTGAGGTGAATGTGGCATCGGTGACGCCTTCTAAACCAATGGGTAAAGTGTTAAAGCTTTGTGAGATCAAAGCAATCATCATTAAGTGACCATCGATTGCCAAAAATGCAAGGCTAGCAATTACCCCTAGAAAACGACCAATGATATCGATTTGGCCGGAATTTTGCGGATCAAAAAAAATTGCAAAACCGAGACCCATCTGCAAGCCGATTAATTCTCCGGCCATTTCTACTGCAACAAAAACAATGCGCATGACGAACCCAATGGCGATGCCGATCATTACTTGCTGTAACATAACGATTAAACCCATACCTGTGGATGGATCAATTTCCGGTAGCGATTTTTCAACCGTGGGCGTGACCAAAAGGGTAAGCATAATTGCCAATCCTAATTTCACTCGTATGGGAACGCTGGTATTGCCAAGGATTGGGGCTGTTGCTATCAATGCCAGAATTCTACTGAGCGGCCAGATATAAATGGCCAATAAGCTATTGAGTTCGGCAATGGTAATACTGATCATGATAACAATCTATTTACTTGCTAAAATATTAATCAGCATGTATCGATGGTGATGCTAGCCAATTGCCAGCCAGGGAATGCTGGTAAATAGCCGTTGCATGTAATCCGTCATAATGTTGATCATCCAAGGCCCGGCCAATACCATAACTAAGAACATGACCAGTAATTTAGGGATGAATGACAATGTCATTTCGTTGATTTGCGTTGCCGCCTGGAAGATACTGACAATTAAGCCGGTTGCCAGAGCTGAAAGCAGTAGCGGGGCGGAAACCATGAATGTTATTTCAAGCGCCTGCCGGCCAATTGTCATTGCACTTTCTGGAGTCATAACCGAGTTCCTTTCAAGTATAGAAGCTTTGCGTCAATGAACCAATAATTAAATGCCAGCCATCGACTAAAACAAAAAGCATTAATTTAAAGGGCAATGAAATAATCATAGGCGACAGCATCATCATACCCATTGCCATCAGTACACTGGATACCACCAGATCAATGATCAGAAATGGAATGAATATGACAAAACCAATCTGGAATGCGGTTTTTAATTCGCTGGTGATATACGCTGGCACAAGTATTTTTAATGGCACTTTGTCGCGGCTTTCAATTTCCTCGCTGCCTGAAATTTCTACAAATAGTGCTAAATCTGTTTCCCGAGTTTGATGCAGCATGAATGATTTCAGTGGCACACTCGCTTTATCGGCGGCTTCCATGATAGTGATTTTATCTTCCGAAAAGGGCACATAAGCTTCGGTATAAACGCGATCTATAACCGGCGACATGATAAAAAATGTCAAAAATAGCGCTAATCCGAGGAGTACCTGATTAGGAGGGGAAGATTGCGTGCCCAAGGCCAATCGTAGTAATGACAACACAATGATAATGCGGGTGAAACTTGACATCATCAGTACTATTGCCGGTAAAAATGTCAGCGAAGTTAATAATAATAATGTTTGCAAGTTCAACGCGTAGTTTGTGCTGCCATTTGCACCGGGTGTGCTGGTGAATGCCGGAAATCCCGATTTCTGAGCAAACGCGGGCAAGGCGATGAAACTTGCCAAGAGAAAAATTATCTTGAGTAAGCTGTATTTTCGTCGCTTGATGCTTGCAATGATTGATGTGCAATGGTTAAGCATTGTCTTTTCTCATGCTCTCATTTAGCTGAACAGCAAAATCTTTATGCGATGTGTTTTCTTGCGTCGCATCGCCAGTATTGACTGCAGGCTTGTCCAGGGTGTGCAGTTTAGTTACGTGACCAGGCGCTACACCTAAAACTAGCCATGTATTGTCAATTTCAACCACCACCACCCGCTCTCGCTGCCCCACCCCGGTTGCTGCAACAACCTTAAGGGTGCCAGCGGCAGCGGCGGGAATCAGTGAAAAGCGTTTAAGCAGCCATATAAGTCCCCAGATGATTGCCAGCACCAATAGCAAGCCACCGGCCATTTGCAACGTATTTTCCGTGGATATTACGGGGGGAGGAGGCAAATAGCTTGGCTTTGCTGTTTCGGCTAAGGCGTGAAACGGTAGTGACATTGCTACAAGGAACCAATGGCGATTGATCATGATTAGTTCTAACGATTAAGTTTACGAATGCGTTCGCTAGGTGTAATGATATCTGTCAGCCGGATACCAAATTTGTCATTGACGACAACGACTTCACCTTGTGCGATTAAGCAGCCATTGACAAGTACATCCATGGGTTCGCCTGCCATGCCATCAAGCTCGACAACTGAGCCTTGTGCCAATTGCAGCAAGTTTTTGATAGTGATTTTGGTGCGCCCCAATTCAACAGTCATTTGTACCGGAATATCAAGAATTAAGTCGATATCATGGCGGGAGTTATTCAGTGCACTTTCTTTCGAAAACTCTTGAAATACTGTTGCAGTAGCAGTTTTGGCGCCTGTTACAGAGTTATTACTTTTTCCTATATCCGATTGATTTCGAGTTGATGCTGCTTGCTCGGCCATAGCTGTTGCCCAATCATCAACTCCTGCTTCATTTTGAGTCGAGTCATTGTGTGTAGCCGCAGCTTGTTCCGCCATGGCTGCTGCCCAATCGTCTGGCTCCGTTTGATTGCTTGCTGTGGGGTCTGACATTTTAATCTCCAAATGATTATTAGTTTTCTGACTGAGAAATCATCGCATTGACTCTGAGCGCATACCGGCCGTTAATAGTGCCGTAATGACAATCCATGATGGGTACGCCATCTACATGTGCAGTAACGGTTTTAGGGATATCCAATGGAATAATATCGCCAGCTTGCATGCTGAGGATTTGGTCAAAGGTTACTTTTGTATATCCTAGGTTAGCAATCAATTCTACTTCGGCGCCTTGTACTTGCTGTGATAACAGTTTAATCCAGCGCTTATCGATTTCCAGATGGTCGCCTTGTAAGGCGCTGTATAACGTATCTTTAATGGGTTCGATCATGGAATAGGGAATACATACATGTAATGCGCCGCCTTTATTACCCATGTCGATATCAAAGGTTACCGTGACAACCACTTCATTCGGTGTGGCAATCGTTGCAAACTGTGGATTCATTTCGGATCGAATATACTCAAATTTAATTGGGTAGACTGATTTCCATGCTTTTTCATAATCTTCAAATACCACATTAAGCAAACGCTGAATAATGCGCTGTTCAGTTTGAGTAAAATCTCTACCTTCTACGCGAGTGTGATACCGACCATCACCGCCGAATAAATTATCTACAATTAAGAAAATCAAATTGGGATCAAAAACAAGCAATGCATTGCCGCGTAACGGTTTCATCTGAACCATGTTGAGATTGGTTGGCACTACAAGATTACGCACAAATTCACTGAATTTAATGACCTTAACAGGACCTACTGAAATATCTATTGTGCGGCGCATAAAATTAAACATGCCTATGCGTAACAGGCGCGCAAATCGCTCATTGATGATTTCAAAAGTTGGCATTCGGCCACGTACAATACGTTCCTGAGTGCCAATGTTATAGGTCTTGATTCCACCTTTTTCTTCTTCTTTGCTTTCCTCATCGCTTTCACCAGTGGCACCTCTGAGGAGTGCATCAACTTCATCTTGTGAAAGAAATTCTTCGGACATGTGAGTATTATTGAATCACAAATGATGTGAACAATACTTCCAGAACTTCTTCTTGCAACTCGGTTTTGCTTAACGATTGTCTGATTTCATCAACAATTTGCTGACTTAATTGTTGTTTTCCTGCAACACCTGAAATTTCGGCTGCTTTCTTACTCGAAAGTAACATTAATATCCGATTACGGATTTCCGGCATCTGTTTTTTGATTTCAGCGACCACAGAAGTTTCTCGAGTTTTTACAGTTAATCCGACTTGTAGATACTGACTGTTTACTTCTGGTTGTAGATTGACGGTAAAAATATCGAGATCTACAAATGTAGTGGGTTTTTCTTTAGGCTTGGCAGGCTCAGATTCATCACCCCCCATTATTTTCATGGCATACCATGTACCCCCGGCACCTGCCCCAATAGCAATGGTTGCTATTAAAATTATCATGATTAAGCTTTTTTTATTTTTCCCCCCGCCTGCATTCGGCGGCGTTTCAGCGGTTTTTGACATTGTGCGCAACTCCTTATTTAGATGAACACAATTATCTTAGACACAATCGTTAATCGATATGACAAATAGCAATGAAATAACATCGCTATTTTCACGTAACAAAGTTGCCAGTAGTTTGGTTGGAATTCTTTTAATTAGAAATTGCTGCTGATGGCGTGCTATATATCCATTTTATGGGAAAGATATAAGAGGTTAAGATTCAAATAGGCATGTTTTTATGAAAAGTATTTATTCATTA
>CADEDJ010000067.1 GCA_902826055.1 uncultured Nitrosomonas sp.
TTATGCAGTTAGAAGAGTATCGATCAAATTTACCAGCCAGCCTGATAGGTATTAACGATGAGTCCCACCGCATTATCATGGAGTTTTGTAATGCCATGTCGATCAAACCGTTGATCAAACAGATCCACCGATTGATTAGGCATAATTTCTTTTAAATCAAAATTAAATTGAATCAACGGCGTTACATGATGAGAATCTGAATAAAATTTTCCAGTTTCTTCGTCAGCATAATTCGAAACAGGATCATGTACATCGGCAATCACATAAATTAAATCCATAAGCTGCTCGGTGGTCAGTGTAATGGTATAAGTATCAAAGAAATGATCAGGAACCGGTGAAGGATTAAATGCGTACGTCTCAAGGCCCAGTACAGCGCCGACCGCTTGCGCCAGCCCACCGCCCAGTGAATGTCCTGTAACAGTAATTTTACTTCCGGGGTTAAGGTTAACAATATCTTGTGCAAAACTAAAGGCGTCTTTGAATTGATCACTAACTGTGCCAATTCCAATGGCGGTATCGGCTGTAACATCAAGACGAAGATCATTCAACTGCTTAACTGAACAAGGAAAATCACAAGTATCGGTGCCACGAAATGCCACAACCAGTTCCTGGGTGTCGCGATTTCTGAAAACACCTCCATCCATTCCTGTGTTTGTACCGATGGATTTGATTAAATCCCAGGAATCGACGGTTACATTATCAAAGTCATAGATAGCATCTGCAAGCTGCGCATATGGAACGGATCGACCTAGAATATCGACCGCACGACGTTCATTGGGAAGTAACATACCATAAGGTTTCCAGTCCCTGCCAGGTACATAATCAGGATTGTTATAAATATCTACTTTTGTCAGTTCAAATTGTGTGTCTCCAGCATTTCCGATATCCGGTGCCAGCGTCAAATTAACAGCATACCGCTCCGTACCAAATTGCTTGGGGATATCGACTTTAGGTAGCGATAGTAATCCATTCACCTCTGAAAAAATAGGATTATAAGTTTCTGAAGCATTATCCAATTCCACGCTTATTAAGCTAAATCGATTGGGATTGTCAATTCCTAGCCACTGTAGCGACGCTTTATAGAATTGCTGATTACCTATTTCGTCAACTACGATTATTTTTTGCAAGCAAACCAGACCATTTGTCTCAATGTAGGTAGCTGGTGCCGATAAATTCAGACAATCCTCGGGTAAAGCTTGCGTTGCGGGAGAAATACTCATTAGGGCGATGAATCCTATTAGCCCTGCATAAATTTGATACTTACTTATCATGGAATAACTCATACACTCGTTTAAATGTCGGCATTAGATTAGTGATAGTGGTTTTTCCGATTATAAGAGATTATTGAGTAAAATCGCTATCAATAAGAACACGGGTTGTAAATTTTTTGAGAGGGGTAAACAATTCCGCTACGAATTAACACGGTATAAAATTATGGATATGCCATCACGCCGCATTGCTCATCTCGATATGGATGCTTTTTATGCATCCGTCGAGCTCACACGCTATTCGGAATTGCGCGGTCAACCGGTAGTCATTGCAGGCCGGAATGAACATAAACCAGTGATGAAGCCAGATGGTTGCAAGCATTTTTTTAGGTTGCGCGACTATAGTGGCCGCGGTGTAATCACAACGGCAACTTATGAAGCACGTGCTTTAGGCATTTTTTCTGCAATGGGTGTCATGAAAGCTGCGCAATTGGCACCTGATGCTATTCTTTTACCCGTTGATTTTGATATTTATCGCCACTACTCACGCCTTTTTAAAGCTGCGGTGGCAACGATTGCTATACACATCGAGGATTCTGGCATTGATGAAATATATCTGGATTTGAGCAATTTGAAGGAGGATTCTTTGACTTTGGCACAGCGAATAAAGGCAGCCGTTAAAGATGCAACGGGGCTTACCTGTTCGATTGGAATCACGCCTAACAAATTACTATCAAAGATGTGCTCGGATTTGGAAAAACCTGATGGGCTTACTATTTTGCAACTGTCTGATATTCCAGCTCGTATCTGGCCCCTATCGGTAAGCAAAATTAACGGGATAGGGCCTAAAGCGGCTAAAAAGCTAGGGTTTCTGGGTATTACAACAATTGCTGAATTGGCTCAAGCTGATATTGGTCTTTTGCAAAACCATTTTGGCCGCAGTTACTCAATCTGGTTGCATGAGGCGTCTCATGGAGTTGATCGGCGTGCGGTCATAACACATGCGGATCCTAAATCCATTAGCCGGGAGACGACTTTTGAGCGCGATCTTCATCCTCGCGATGATCGCTTAGCTTTATCCAAGGCGTTTACAGTACTCTGCACACAAGTTGCAGAAGATTTAAAACACAAAGGTTATATGGGGCGCACTATCAGCATTAAACTGCGATTTGAAGATTTTCATACGATCACGCGTGATTTCACGCTTACAACGCATACGGCTGATCCTATAATAATCCACCGTGCGGGTAGAGAATGCCTGCGACGGGTAGCGTTAAAGAAAAAGCTTCGTTTGCTGGGAATAAAGGCCAGTGCATTAATATCCACTCATTCCACAAATAAGACTGCAATTTGTTTGCAGCAGGAATTGCCCTTTACATTGTAAAAATTAATCGTGTGAATAAGTAATTTCAGTTCCAGTTGATTTCAACCAAGTGATCACGTCTATCGTTTACTAATGGAACAGTAGTGCTTGTTTGTTCTGACCGAGCCATATCTATTTTTCCGATTAATACCCCATCTAATAGGGTGCTCATTTGCTGGGGTGCTTCATTTTGTTGCGTAATAGTAATATGGTAAAAAGTGTCAAAAAAGCGATAATGAATAGTATAGGTTTCCCAGGATGCCGGAACTCGCGTTGTGATATCGAGAGAGTCTTTATTTAATTGCAGACCGAGTAAGGTTTCCACGATTAATCGATACATCCATCCTGCAGCCCCCGTATACCAAGTCCAGCCGCCTCTACCTGTATGCGGTGCTGCACCATAAATATCAGCACACATAACATAAGGTTCGACTTTATAGTGCTCAGTTTCTTCAGGATTAAGACTGTGATTGATGGGGTTAAGCATCGCCAGCAATTCCCACGCGCGATTTCTGTCATCCAGCAATGCAAAAGCCATTGTCGCCCATATCGCCGCGTGGGTGTATTGCCCGCCATTTTCACGAATTCCCGGTACATAACCTTTAATATACCCGGGTTCAAGTGAGGATTTGTCAAATGGTGGTGTAAGAAGTTGAATGAGTTTTGAATCGCGATGTACTAGATGCGTATCCAAAGCCATCATTGCTTGACGTGCACGGGTTAACTCACCTCCCATCGAGATAATCGCCCAACTTTGACTGATTGAGTCAATTTTGCATTCATCATTATTTGCAGAACCTAACGGAGTCCCATCATCGAAGAAAGCGCGGCGATACCAATTGCCGTCCCAAGCATGAGTCTCAATGTTTTCACGCAATTTATCAGCTTCCTGTGTGCAGAGGTCAGCAAATACCCCATCGCCTCGATTGCGGGCCAATGAAGAAAATAATTCCAGATTTTGATATAAAAACCATCCTAACCATACACTTTCACCTTTACCATTACGTCCGACAAGATTCATACCATCATTCCAGTCTCCACACCCTATTAGTGGTAAGTTATGTTCACCAAAGCGTAAAGCATGTTGAATGGCGCGCACACAATGCTCATATAAACTCGCTACCTCAGAAGAATATTGGGGGTGGTCATAATATGATTCTTCCTCATCATGTAATTCACGCCCTTCCAGAAAATGAATGCCTTCGTCAAGTACTCCGGTATCTCCGGTTCTTAGGACATAATGACAAGTTGCGTAAGGCAGCCATAAGTAATCATCAGAAAAATGTGTTCTCACGCCTTGACCGTTGGGGGGGTGCCACCAATGCTGAACATCTCCTTGAAGAAACTGTCTTCCTGCACAGCGAAGCAGTTGCTCACGTGCGAGCCATGGGGTTGCGTAAATCAAAGCCATGGAATCTTGTAACTGATCGCGGAAACCATAGGCCCCCCCCGATTGGTAATAACCACTTCGTCCCCAGAATCGGCAAGAGAGTGTTTGATAGATCAGCCAGCCATTCACTAAAACATTCAACCCGGTATCGGGTGTTTCTACATGGACTGCACCCAGTGTATGGTTCCAGTATCCCCAAACTGCTTCAAGTGCTTGGTGTGCCCCTAGAGGTTGACTATATTGTTGGATCAATTGTCGTGCTTCTTCAACGTTATGGGCAGCACCCAATAGAAAAACAATTTCTTGCTCTTCGCCACTTTCCAGTTCAACCATTGTTTGGATGGCTGCACAGGGATCAAAACCTGCTCCGGTTTTTCCTGATAAAGTTTTACGGCGCATTGCAGCCGGATTACTCAATGATCCGTTTCGTCCGATAAATTCTGTGCGGTTTCCAGTAACAAACCGATTGTGCTGGTTGACGCATGCAAAAACGATACGTTTGGCGTATTCACGGCTGTAAGCATTACGTGCAAACAACGCTCCACTCTGCAGGTCGGTTTCGGTAACGATATGCATTAAATTGCTATGCCGCCATTCGCCGAGTACCAGCTCCCAAAAACTGGTTACTGACAATTTCCGCTTGCGGGTGGAATGGTTGCGTAGTTTAATTACGACAAACTTAGCAGGTGCATCCATTGCTACATAGATGTACGCTTCGGAAAAGATATTCGATTGAGCGTACTCAAATACACTATAGCCAAAACCATGCCGGCACACATAACCGCACTGGCCTCTCGCTGGAAGTGGTGTTGGCGACCAAAATTCTCCTGTTTCTTCGTCTCGGATATATAGCGCTTCAGCGCTACTATCGCTAATAGGATCGTTATGCCAAGTTGTTAAGCGAAATTCATGAGCATTTTCCACCCAGGTATAAGCCCCGCCGCTTTCACTGATTACTGTGCCAATATGAGGACTGGCAATAACATTGACCCACGGCATGGGGGTATTTTGTCCGGGTTCCAGAGTGATAATATATTCCCGTCCATCAGGAGTAAATCCACCCACACCATTGTAAAAAATTCGTTCGCGGGTCATGAAAGAAAGATTTTGTGATTCGCGTACTGGCAATAATTGGGGGGTTAAGAGGTCTGACACACGCTTGTTTGATATGCGACGTTCTGCTAACTGTATCAATGTTTCCGTGGTATCGCTGAGTATCACGCGTGCGACCGTCTGTAACAGAATGCGTTCGTCTTCACTGAGTTCCTCTGTGCGGCAAAAAAAGATGCCGCCCGGTTTATCGATGATTGATACGTTAGAGCTAGCATTGATTAAACCGACGATATGATCATGAAGTACTGCACGGTATCCTGAAAAATCCTCGTTCATGATCACTAAATCAGCAATCAAACCCTTTATGCGCCAATATGCATGGGCTTGCAGCGCTAATTTAACCAGATCAATGCGATTTAAATTCGCAATTCGCACGAGGATAATCGGTAAATCGCCTGAAATCGAGAAACGCCATAGCCCCGATTGGCCTAATTGGTTGCGTGCGATAATATCCGATGAGGTGCGACGAAAGGCGCTGTTATAAATAATGGAGCCTGCAAAGCTTGCAAAAATTTGTGCATCCGCCTCGGAAGCATTGAGATGACGTAATACTTCTTGATTCTGAAACCATGCCATTTCAAATGCTCGTTCAATAAAGTGCCGCTCACCGTAGTTATCCACCAACATTAATGCTTCTTCACGTGTACTTCCGACACCGGATATCACCTGAATGACTGTAGATTGATTCGGTAACACAGTAACGATACGGCGAATGGCCATGATTGGATCAAGTATCGAGCCAGCGGAGTTTGATAATACGGAATTGCCGAGATTTTTCTCCAGCACAATGGGATTGGTTGGCGTTCTTCCTCGCCCAATAAACTGAGCGCGATCAGTTTCAAAAGTGGGTTCATCGGCTGATTCACTGGGCGCAGTTAATAAGTGGAACATCCACGGAACTTGTTCCCCTGGCATGCGTGGCCGGCGAGTACAGAGAATGGCTTGTTTTTCTGAAATGATTTCAGTTTGTACGAATAAATTGCTGAAAGCGCGGTGCGCCAAATCAGAGTTTAATGATGCCAGTACCACTTCCGCATAGCTTGTTACCTCGATATATCGGGTATAGGAAGATTGATTGGTTATGGTTATGCGACGGATTTCTACGTTATGTTCAGGAGAAACAGTAATTTCAGTATGTGTCTCAATGGAATGATCTCGTCGACGGTATTCAGCACGTGCTTGTACAAAAATTGCTTCGTAATAATCGGCCTGGCGAAGCGTCGGCTGATAAGCAGAAGACCAATACTCACCTGAATCACGATCACGCAGATAAATAAAGGTACCCCAGTTGTCCGCGGTTACATCTTCACGCCAGCGAGTAATCGCAATGTTTTGCCAACGGCTATAACCACTACCTGCATGAGTGGCCATGACATGATACTGACCATTGGAAAGCAGGTGCACTTCTGGTATTGGCGTATTGGGATCAGTAAATATACGCAGCAGCGAACCCGTATCGGGCATGCTGGAACGCGCTGCGGCAGTGACCTCGGCGGCGTGGGGGTGCAGTGTAATGCTCTGGCGCGGAACACGCTCGTGCAAAAATAATTCTGCTGCCTGAATTTGGGGATCCGACATAAAGCGACGTTGCATTGGCTGATCCAGTAAAACGTATTCAAATGCCAGTAAACTCATGCCTTGATGGTGGGCCATAAAATTGCGTACAACAGCGTGTGTCTTGCCACGAGGCACCCGTGTTCGCGTATAGTCAATCGCTTCATAAAAGCCATACGCACCTAGGAAACCACTGGCAGCCATTTTCTGTAAGTTATGGCAAGCTTCTTGCGGCATGATCATCAGCGCAAGTGCACTGGCGTAGGGTGCGATAACTAAATCATCACTTAAACCACGTTTGAAACCTAACCCAGGTACGCCGAAGGCTCTATATTGATAAATATGGTGCTTATCGGTGAGGTTATAACAGGATTCGGAAATTCCCCAAGGCACTGCACGTTGGCGGCCGTATTCAATTTGACGCGAGACTGCAGCCTTACATGTTTGTCCCAATAAAGTGTCGGGATAATTAGGCATAATTAGACAAGGCATAAGGTACTCAAACATCGAGCCACTCCATGAAATCAGACTAATTCCGCTGCCATGGCTTGTCAGTAAGCGGCCTAATGTGAACCAATGTTTTTGTGGTATTTTTCTTTGTGCAATCAACAAGAAGCTTGCTAAACGCGCTTCCGATGCCAGTAAGTCATAGTAGGATTGGTCATGCCTTCTTTCACCAACGTCATATCCAATAGCCAATAAATCACGCGATGTATCATAGAGAAAATCAAAATCCATAATGGCTAGCTTGCGACAACGCTCAACCAAATCATCGATACGCTTAATTCTTTCTAGCACTTTTTTCTGTATTTTTGCTAACAACACAGGATCAATATCAGATGGACTGTCATTCGCTAATTGTTCGAGGGTTAAAAGCTTATTAATAGCTTTGGGATCAATTAGCAATTCGTTTAAGTCATGACGAAATGCGCTGATTTGATCTTCAAGCATTTGTATCCAGTAGTATAAGTCTTGCTCCCTGGCAATATCTCTCGGTAATAAAGCGATTAATTCGTTACTTTCGTAATGGAGTTTGTTCAAAAAACTAGCTATTTGCGCCACTGAGTATGGCACATCACCTTGTTGCCATTCAGTCAGTTCGTTTGCAATCTTATTGACTTTCTCAGCAATCTCAGAAACCGGAAAAGCGGCTGTAACAATTTCTGCGAGAACGTTCAATGTGTCTTGTAACCCTCGCACTGCCTGGATACCTAAAATAGGTTGGTCTTTTAATTCAATCAATCCCGCTTGCAACGTCAACAGACTGCCGACAAGGTTGCCACTGTCTACTGAGGAAATATACTTGGGAGGTAAAGGGGTTAGTGTGCGGGTGTCGTACCAATTATAAAAGTGACCTAAATAACACTCCAGTTTTTCCATCGTTGCCAGGGTATCTTCGATGCGCTGTAGCAGTTGTCCGCTAGAAAGGTAACCAAAATCATGCGCGCTTAAATGTGCCAGCAATGACATTCCGATATTTGTAGGGGAGGTGCGTGAAGCAATTTCTTTTGCCGGGTACTCTTGGAAGTTGTCCGGAGGTAACCAATTGTCTTCGCTACTGACAAATTGCGCAAAGTAGCGCCACGTCCGTCGTGCGGCCATCCGTAGAAACATGCGTTGTTCATCGTTTAATTGAGGAACTTGGGTGGATAGAGGTCGGCTTATCCACCAAGCAATAAAGGGAGATAAGAACCAAGCTAACAGCACGGGCGAATAAAAAAGAAAATCGAGGGACTGATTCCATAGCAACACACTAAGAATGCCTGCTAATACAGGGCCAATCCACATTTCCTTTAAAAAATCGGATAAGGTGCAGCATGCATTGCGAGAACTGTAAGACGGCAAATACCACAACAATAGTTCTCGCTTGGTATAGAGCATACGGATTCCTGAATGCAAGATTGCATTCAAGTTGATCATCGCATCGTAAGGCAGCATGATAACCGTTAATAAAGCCAGTGCTATTGGCCGGCCAGCTTGTTGAATGGACAGGTTGGTATGTATCCACCAGTCACACCCTGCCGGTTTTCGAAGAAATGCTGCCAGGCTTTGAGCGAGTATAGGCAGCAACCATATAGCAGCAACTAAAATAATCCAAAACCATGCTGCAGAAGAACTGAATAGCAAACTTCCAATCAGCAATGCCAGCAGTGAGGGAGGAACAAGACTACGCCGCAAATTATCGAAAATTTTCCAAATCGATAAGGCGCTAAGCGGATTACGTTGACGCTTAGGCTTTATTTTTTCAACGTCAACGTCAACGTCAACGTCAACGTCAACGGGAAGGGGTACATAAGGCAACAACCAATTCACAAGCTGCCAATCGCCGCGTATCCATCGATGGCGCCTGCTGCTTTCCTGGGTATAGCTAGCCGGATGTTCTTCGATAAGGTTAACGTCAGTGACTAAAGCCGAACGCGCATATCCCCCCTCAAGCAAATCATGGCTTAAAATCAGATTCTCAGGAAATCTACCATCTATGGTTTGGCGAAAGGCATCTACGTCATAAATTCCTTTACCTACAAATGAGCCTTCCGCAAAAATATCCTGATAGACATCAGACACTTCCCGTGAATACGGATCTATACCGGTTTCTCCAGCAAATAACTGCGTAAATCGCGATTGATTGGCACTGCTCATGCTGATTGAAACTCGCGGTTGTAAGATTGCATAGCCTGCGATGACCCGTTTCCGATTACTGTCATAGACGGGCCGATTGAGTGGGTGCGCTATATTACCTACAAGTGCTTGAGCAGTATCGTGAGGGAGCTGCGTGTCCGTATCTAAAGTAATCACATAGCGGATGGTTTCAAGAAAAGCGAGATTTCCAACAATTTCTGAAAATGCATCCTTGCCAATTCCGCGTAAAAGTGCATTAAATTGCTCCAATTTTCCACGTTTGCGCTCATACCCCATCCATATTTGTTCATGGGGATTCCATTTGCGCGGGCGGTGGAATAAATAAAATATGCAGGGACGATCATTACAATAAGCGGCATTCAGTTTGGTAATTGCTTCATTTGCATAGACGAGCAGGGCGCTTTCATCGGGCAGTAGGGGTTCTTGTGCATCAGGGAAGTCTGTCAGCAATGCAAAGAAAAGATTCGGATCTTTGTTACCCAGATAGCGTATCTCTAAATCTGCCAGAAGATTATCAAACTGTTGCGAATCGACTAGCAAAGTCGGTACCACTACCATGGTGCGATGATAAGCCGGAATACCACGGGAAAAATCCATACGCGGCAATATTCGTGGTGGATGAAACAATGTAACGAATAAATTAACTAGTGAAATAGCAAGTGCTGATGTGCCAATGAATCCTGTTAGGGCAAAAAACCAGTAACGCCAGCCTTCATTCCATTTGATATCCAATAAGTCAAGTAACGTGCAGGTAGTTCCTATAGTTATTAACAGAATGGGTACAAGATATAAAAATAAATTGAAAGATTGCCCTATGCGGTTGATGCGTGACTTCCATGAAGGCCGAGAATTTACCGTACGCTCCAAGATTGGCCGCCCATGATCAATCAAATAATATCCCACATGAGCACTGCGGTGATGTATTCCAAGTTGCTCTGCAGCGGATTGTGCCAAGTCAATGGTTGTTTGGGCTACTTGTAACTCACTATGGGAAGAACGCCTTGCAATTTCTTCGATTGCGTGCCGATAGTTATCACGAGTGGCAAAATCCTGATTTTCATGAGTGTGTGTAGGATCTTTACGCAAGATTTCTTCGACAACGCTTAGTAATTCCACATATTCCCGCCAATCCATGGCATTAATAAAGCGAAAACTATTAATGCAATTGGTAATGGAAATCTGATTAGCAGCAATCGCTCGAGTCGATCTTTCCAATAGTTGTGCGGCGGTAACTTCCTGATCCAATAATTTTTGCTCAACCCAGCTTTGTAAAAGCATCATGGTTGGGCCCTGAGATTGGAAGTGGATACTAAATTCTTCTACCATGGATGCACTTAAAGGCTGATCCATTTCCGTAAATTCCGCTAACAACTGAATCAATTTCTTGGGTTCATTCTCGATAGTCGCAACGATGCGATCTCTCCAAATAACCGCCAAATCCGATTCTTCACGTCGCCGTGCTATACGTAATGCTACGCGGCGAACGTTTTCCAACAATGCCAGTTGCAGCATAATGGGAAATGCCCATAACTCGCCTAGCTTTAAGGGGGTAACAGTTTGGTAAGCTGCAATAAAGTGGATGACGTTGTCTTTATCAACTCGTCCATCCATATGTGAAATCAATTGTAATGCCAAATCATAGACACGCGGAAAACCGGCTGACACTCCTTCCAACAAGCGCGGCAATTGATAACTATATTCACGCGGCAGATACCGTCTAATTTGTTCAACCTGTTGTTCAATAAGATAGAAATTATCCAGCAACCAGGCTTCTGCTAAGATAATTTTGTTACCTTTTATGGCAGCTTCAGTAATGAGATCATAAGCAGCCAATAAGATAATTTCGTTATCCAGCAGCCGTGATAACAATTTGTCCGATTTCGGACGCGCGTCGATTTTATGGTGAGTTGCCAATGTAATGGCATGGCGTTTTAACTGTTCAATATTAAACAGTTCGGAACACAGTGGATCCAAATCGTGTGCGTTACGAAGTATGATCTGCGCCGATGTGAGGGATCTGAATCTTTTATTGATAATATTCTCCCATTAGGAATTTAACAATAAATCAGCCGTGTTATTTCACACTTAACGCGTAAGTTAAGTTTTAAATTAAAGCAATTTAAAATTGTGCTTATACTTATTAATTAAGGGAATTTTCTTAACTATAAGTTATATTTTGTCTCCGTTATATTAACTAAGTAATATGCAATTTTTTCTTTTGTAGTTTTCAATTATGACAAATTTCGTTTTGTCGTGACGATAGAAGGCGTTATAAGTAGTCATAGTTCATGAGCAAGTTCATCGCAAGTTGTTTTCCAACGTCATTGTGATTTTTATAAATGTAGCTCAAAGTTAACTGACATGCCATTGAACTTTGCTAACTTCACTCCAGATTGCGGTAAATTATAGTTATCCTTTGTCGCTATGGAATCCAATTCGATTCAATTTTCGCTTTATCAGCTCCATACTACCCCAAGTTGTTATCGCTTTGTTGCTAATGCGAAGCTCAAAGTCCACGAAAAACCTCCGAAAAATATACACAGGTCAAGCCACTGTAATTCAAGAAATTATCCTTATTCCTAGAAACGTACTGTAATGATTTATATTAGAAAATTTTTTTGATGAAAAATCTGAATTTATTTATTGCTTCTGAGCTTATAGGACTAAACAAGTGCTCCGGTGAGGAAAAGAACGATTTGTTTGTTGCTTCATAACCAACAATTTAGGAAATCATTAAAAGAGGCAAAGCAGCCAAAGTAGAGAAAAGCATGTAACCAGGAAATATCACTCGAGTTACACGCAAACTTTTCATTCTTGAATACGCAGTTTACGGCTGGTCACTGTTTCAAACAGAGTAATTTAATTTAGGTGCGACATTTTGCCATATTGATTGGTTAATTATCGAACACCTATAATCTGGTCTTGAACGAAAATTATCTTCAATTATTATCAGTTTTGCCCACCAAGCCCACAGGTCATCCTACTGACCTAAGCGATAGATATGAAAACAGACATACTATCATCCCTCCACCCCTCCAGTGGGCTTGGTTCTCTTAACTATGATGCACAAACATAATGCTGTGCTGTAATCTCATCCGATTGCTAGGGGTTTATTGGGATTTTCGAGTTGTTCTTTGGTTTTACTTCACAAATAAGAGTTATGCTGTAAGGCCGGCGAGAAGGGTATGATTCCGCACGGGCATTTTCCCGATCCCTGGCACGGATTATTTTGATTCTCTCTTTACCCTTATTCGACTAAACAGAAAACATCTTTTTTCTTCTTTGGGAAATTGAACTGCTTGCCATTATTGACATCTACTGCATATTGCAGTAATTTTTATGTAAATAAAATGAAATGTAATAATGAAGGAGATTGCCATGGCTAGTAACACTACCCGATATACGATTGATCTTGATGCAGCTTTTGATGAAAAATTATCCGCTTTAGCGGCTGAAAAACACACGACCAAAGCGGAAATCATCAAACGGGCCTTAGCTACTTACAACATGCTTTCTGCCCAGGCACCGATTAATTCAAAAAATAAAGTATCGATTACAGACGAAGAAGATCGCGTCTTGAAAGACATCATTATTCCGTGAGGTGCTTATCATGGCGATAATAAGTGGGGGCAGTAGCGCAAAGCAGGTCATTGCACCTGAAGAAGTGATGGCTGAAGTGCATGATATAAAAGTACAACCAGTACCATTTGTGCAAAGAGCAGGACTGAAACTCGCTACGGCAGTAGGTATTGTCATAGCTATTGTTACACTCAGTGCCGTTTATCTTCTAATTTCTCACCATCCGGATGCTCCCACGTTGGGAATGCTTAAGGATTACCCTGACAATAAGCAAGCAATTGAGCAGTATAAAGAACTCAGTGCAATAGCGGTTAAAAGCGCGCAAGATCTATTTCAGACAATTGTTACCCAAGCGCTCCTGCCAGTATTTACCGCAATTCTTGGTTATATCTTTGCTAAAAGTGGCAGTGGGAGTTCAGGTGCGTAATTTATAAAAAGGCGCAATTGGTTTTGTTGTTGCTTA
>CADEDJ010000068.1 GCA_902826055.1 uncultured Nitrosomonas sp.
GGTGGAAGGACTGTAGGTGCAGGGGTCGTTGCTAAAATTATTGAGTGATTTCTGTCAATAAAAAAGCAAAAATCGTTTTGAATATAATTAATTATAGAAAAATTTTAAGTAAAAAGGCCAGTAGCTCAATTGGCAGAGCGTCGGTCTCCAAAACCGAAGGTTGGGGGTTCGATGCCCTCCTGGCCTGCCAGATTTTACTAAAACTAAGCATATAATTGCAAAGTAAAAATATTGTGCTATTGTGCTCTACTATGATATGAGCTTGTAGTTATAAGTTGGTTTTGAGAATAATTTTAATCAAAACCTTAGAAAGTTAACTTGGTGCAGAAGATTATTAATATAAAGAAGAGGGATCGCTAAGCGTGAATAAACTGAAACTCGTCCTTGTGTTTTTGTTCATATTAGCTGGTATTGCGGGTTTCATATATTTAAGTGAAAGCGCAATGGTGATTCGCCTTTTATCGATACTAACTGGATTTCTATTGGCTGCGGTTGTAGCTAAATTTACAACTCAAGGACAAGAATTCTACGAGTTCTGTGGGGAATCTATAGAGGAAACAAAAAAGGTGGTTTGGCCAAATCGGAAAGAAGCGCTCCAAACGTCTGGAGTTGTATTTGCTTTTGTAATTGCAATGGCATTATTTTTATGGTTAATTGACGCTGCTTTGATGTCGCTTGTTAAGCTAATGATGAATCAGGATATTTGATCAAATAATGTCACAGAGGAAAAAATGAATAAGAAATGGTATGTAGTCCACGCTTATTCAGGATACGAGAAAAGTGTACAAAGAGCATTAAAAGATCGTATCGAGCGAGCTGGTATGCAAGACAAGTTTGGGCAAATTCTGGTGCCAGTTGAGGAAGTAATAGAGATGAAAAGTGGTCAAAAGAACATTAGTGAACGGAAATTCTTTCCTGGCTATGTGTTGGTAGAAATGGAGATGTCAGATGAAACATGGCATTTAGTTAAAAGTACAGACAAAGTAACCGGATTTGTTGGTGGTTCTGCGATGAAACCAACACCAATTAGCCAGAAAGAAGTAGATAACATACTTCATCAGATTCAAGAGGGGGTAGAAAAACCGAAACCAAAAATCTTATTCGAAATGGGTGAAGCTGTGCGTGTTAAAGATGGGCCATTTACAGATTTTCACGGAAATGTTGAGGATGTTAATTATGATAAAAGCAAACTCAGAGTTTCAGTTTCTATTTTTGGACGACCTACACCTGTTGAATTAGATTTTAATCAAGTAGAAAAATCCTAAACGCTGATTAATTAAATTTCATTTTCGACTTTCACTAATGAGATAGGTTGTAAAGCTTATCTGGTTTATTTAGTGTGAAAATGGGGAAAGAAATGATTGTTCGCTGATACCCATAAGGAGAATATAGTGGCAAAAAAAATTATTGGATATATTAAATTGCAAGTACCAGCAGGCAAGGCCAACCCAAGTCCGCCTATCGGCCCTGCTCTAGGCCAGCGTCAATTAAATATTATGGAATTTTGTAAAGCATTTAATGCAGCTACACAAAAAATGGAGCCTGGATTGCCAGTGCCAGTAATTATTACAGCTTATGCTGATAAGAGTTTTACTTTTATAATGAAAACGACACCGGCGTCGGTATTAATCAAGAAGGCTGCAGGGGTTGGCAAAGGAAGCTCAAAGCCGCATTTAGATAAGGTAGGAAGATTAAGCCGTAATCAGGCAGAAGAAATTGCAAAAACGAAAATGCCAGACCTGACGGCGGCAAATTTAGAAGCTGCTGTTCGTACTATAGCAGGCAGCGCAAGAAGCATGGGAATAGAAGTAGAGGGTGTGAATGTCTAATAAATCAAAGCGTTATAGGGAAATATTAAGCAAGATTGATTGCAATAAAATTTATCAGATTGAAGAAGCATTGGATTTTGTAAAAGAAGCGGCAACGGCTAAATTTGATGAATCTATTGATGTTGCGGTCAACTTAGGAATTGATGCCAAGAAATCTGATCAAGCTGTGCGTGGATCTGTAGTCTTACCCATGGGAACGGGTAAAACGGTTCGTGTGGCTGTATTTGCACAAGGAGATAAAGCTAAAGAAGCTCAAGATGCAGGTGCAGATATTGTTGGTTTTGAAGATTTAGCAGCCGAAATTAAAGCAGGCAATATTAACTTTGATATCGCAATTGCAAGTCCAGATGCAATGCGGATAGTAGGGCAATTGGGTCAAATTTTAGGGCCACGTAGTTTAATGCCCAATCCGAAGGTTGGTACAGTTACAACTGATGTTGCTGGAGCTGTTAAAAATGCAAAGGCAGGGCAGGTGCAATTCAGAGCTGATAAAACAGGCATAATTCACTGCTCTATAGGAAGGGCGTCGTTTGGAGTGGATGCGTTAAAACAAAATTTAATGGCATTGATTGAGGCACTTAACAAGTCAAAGCCTGCTGCTTCAAAAGGTGTTTATCTTAGAAAAATATCTGTCTCTAGTACCATGGGTATTGGAGTGCGAATAGATCAAACAGCTATATAATATTTAATAAAGAACTTTGGGCCGTTGAATTGCAGTAATAAACAGTTCAGCGGATTATCAAAGACCGCGTGGGGATGATTTGTAAATAGTAAGAAAGTTATTGTTTCATAATAGATCTGCTATTTTTGACACTTAAATGCTTGTATATACTACATTTCATTGAATCTTTTTATTTTTTGGAATTATATCAAGTGCCCAGCGTAGATGGTGTACCCACAACGGGAATTTAATATTTCCTGGTTAAAGGTCGCCAGTTCGTAGTATTGGGGGCAGATTAAATGTAACCAAGTACTATTTTACTGATGGAGAGTGAACCTTGAGTCTTAATATTGAAGAAAAAAAAGCAATAGTAGCGGAAGTAAGTGCTCAAGTAGCAAATGCTCAAACTATGATTATTGCAGAATATCGAGGAATAGAAGTTAGTCAAATGACACAACTTAGAGCAAAAACACGCGAATCGGGAATTTACTTTCGGGTCATAAAAAATTCATTAGTTCGTAGAGCAGTTGCAGACACGCCATATGCGGAGTTAGCCAAACATATGGTTGGTCCGCTAGCATATGGCATTAGTGCCGATCCTGTAGCCACTGCAAAGGTGTTGCACCAATTTTCAAAAGATAATGAAAAATTTATGATCAAAGCTGGCGTAATGGGTGGACAAATGATGTCGGTTGATGACATCACTGCACTTGCGGTATTGCCTAGTCGTCAAGAATTACTATCTATGTTATTGGGGACAATGCAAGCTCCAGTTACTAAGTTTGTGCAAACACTTAATGAAGTTCCTACTAGATTTGCACGTGGCTTGGCTATGGTTCGTGACAACAAATAGATTATAAACTTCTACTTAACGCACAATTAAAATACTGAAAATAACCAGGAGAAAATGATGTCTGTAACAAAAGATGAAATTTTAGAGGTAATTGCAAATATGACTGTGCTTGAATTATCACAGTTAATTAAAGATATGGAAGAAAAATTTGGTGTGTCAGCTGCAGCAGCTGCTGTTGCTGTTGCTGTACCAGGAGGCGGCGGTAGTGCGCCTGCAGCAGCGGAACAAACTGAATTTACTGTGATTCTTTCATCAGCAGGTGAAAGTAAAGTTAATGTGATTAAAGTTGTAAGGGCAGTGACTGGTTTAGGTTTAAAAGAAGCCAAGGATTTAGTTGATGGCGCTCCTAAAACAATTAAGGAAGGCGTATCAAAAGAAGACGCAACTGCAATTCAAAAGCAATTGGTCGAAGCAGGCGCTACTTGCGAAGTTAAATAAGTGAAGAAAAAAGTTCAGGCTGGTTAGCCTTGTGGCTACCAGCCTTTGGTATCTTGATTGTTTGAGATACTCTCTGGACTATTGAACAAATACTAGAATTGATTTTTCAATTTCTAATTTTCTTTCTTCTTCATGCGGAGAAAATTCATGAGCTATTCATTTACCGAGAAAAAGCGTATCCGTAAAAGTTTTGCCAAGCGTGCGAGCGTATTGCCAATTCCATTTCTTCTCGCTACTCAGCTCGAATCATATGCAGCTTTTTTGCAGGAAAATGTTGCATCCAATAAACGTCAAAATCAAGGATTGCAGGCAGCCTTTAATTCAATTTTTCCGATTGAGAGTCATACTAAGAATGCTCGTCTTGATTTTATCAGTTATGAACTTGGATCACCGGTATTCGATGTTAAAGAATGTCAGCAACGTGGGCTAACATACGCTTCTCCACTGCGTGCCCGAGTACGATTGACAATTATGGATAAAGAAATATCCAAGCCTACTGTGAAAGAAGTCAAAGAGCAAGAAGTTTATATGGGCGAAATTCCTTTGATGACAGAAACTGGATCATTTGTTATTAATGGTACAGAGCGTGTAATTGTTTCGCAGCTTCATCGGTCGCCCGGCGTTTTTTTTGAGCATGATCGTGGTAAAACGCATTCATCTGGAAAATTACTATTTTCAGCACGTATTATTCCATATCGTGGTTCTTGGCTCGATTTTGAATTTGACCCTAAGGATTGTTTGTATTTTAGGATTGACCGACGCCGTAAAATGCCGGTTACTACGCTTTTAAAAGCAATCGGTTGTACTGCAGAGCAAATTCTAAAAGAATTTTTTATATTTGATACTTTTTATTTTACAGAAAAAAGTATTCAATTTGAACTTGTTCCTGAACGTTTGCGGGGGGAAGTAGCTAGTTTTGATATTTTCGCTAAAGGCAAAAAAGTTATTGTCCAAAAGGATAAGCGTATAACCGCTAAGCATATACGTGAAATGCTGGAAGCAAAAATTGATCAGCTCGATGTACCTGAGGATTTTTTATTAGGAAGAATACTCGCACAGAATATAGTTGATAAAGAAACAGGCGAAGTTATTGCTCTTGCTAATGACGAAATTACGGAAGAAGTTATTGCCAAGTTACGGAAAGCTGGCATAAATAAAATCAACACACTTTATGTCAATGATCTTAATCACGGGCCTTATATTTCTCAGACACTAAAGATTGATGAGACGGTCGATGAAATGACTGCTCAAGTTGCAATTTATAGAATGATGAGACCTGGTGAACCTCCTACGGAAGAGGCTGTTAAAGCATTATTCTCAGGTTTATTTTACTCACCTGAGCGCTATGATTTATCAGTCGTAGGCAGAATGAAGTTTAATCGCAGGATTGGTAGTGCGGATTTAACAGGTTCACCTACATTATCAAATGAGGATATTATTTCTGTAATAAAAATACTAGTAGAGTTACGGAATGGACGCGGTGAAATAGATGATATTGATCATTTAGGTAACCGGCGAGTACGCTCAGTAGGAGAATTAGCAGAAAATCAATTTCGATCGGGTTTAGTGCGGGTAGAGCGTGCAGTTAAAGAGCGGTTAAGCCAGGCCGAGTCAGAGAATTTAATGCCACATGATTTGATTAATGCAAAACCTGTTTCGGCGGCTGCTCGTGAATTTTTTGGATCCAGTCAGTTATCTCAATTTATGGATCAAACCAATCCATTGTCAGAAATAACACATAAACGCCGTATTTCAGCTTTGGGCCCCGGTGGATTAACAAGAGAGAGAGCAGGGTTCGAGGTGCGTGATGTGCACCCAACACATTATGGACGTGTGTGCCCTATTGAAACGCCTGAAGGACCGAATATCGGTCTTATTAATTCATTGGCGTTATATGCGCGCACTAATGAATATGGATTTATTGAAACACCTTATAGTAAAGTAAATAATTGTTGCGTGACTGAAGAAATTGATTATTTATCTGCAATTGAAGAGGGTAATTATATGATTGCTCAAGCAAATGCAGAGCTAGACAAGGATAATCGATTTATTAGCGAAATTGTTTCTTGTCGTCACAAAAATGAATTTGCTTTATCTTCTCCCGAACGTATTGAGTATGTTGATGTAGCACCAGCACAAATTGTTTCGGTGGCTGCATCTTTAATTCCATTTCTCGAACATGATGATGCTAATCGTGCATTAATGGGTTCTAATATGCAGCGTCAAGCAGTTCCTTGTTTGCGTGCGGAGAAACCACTCGTCGGTACAGGGATTGAGCGAGTTGTGGCGATGCATTCTGGAACGACAGTTCGTGCTAAACGTGGTGGGATTGTCGATTATGTAGATGCTAGCCGAATTGTTGTTCGAGTGCATGACGCAGAAACCCGGATGGGTGAAGTGGGTGTTGATATTTATAATCTTACTAAATATACACGCTCTAATCAGAATACAAATATTAATCAACGCCCTCTAGTCAAGAGTGGAGATAGAATTAGCAGGGATGATGTCGTTGCAGACGGCGCTTCAACTGACATGGGTGAGCTTGCATTGGGGCAAAATATGCTAGTGGCATTTATGCCATGGAATGGCTATAACTTTGAAGATTCAATTTTAATTTCAGAGCGTATTGTTGCCGAGGATCGTTTTACATCCATACATATTGAGGAATTATCAGTTGTCAGTAGAGATACGAAACTTGGTACCGAAGAAATAACTGCTGACATTCCTAATTTGTCTGAACATCAACTGAGTCGTCTTGATGAATCAGGTATAGTTTACATTGGTGCGGAAGTTGAAGCAGGTGATGTTCTCGTTGGTAAAGTTACGCCAAAAGGTGAAACGCAACTTACTCCGGAAGAAAAATTGCTGCGAGCAATTTTTGGTGAAAAAGCCTCGGATGTTAAGGATACCTCGCTGCGAGTACCATCTGGAATTTCTGGAACAGTTATTGATGTACAAGTGTTTACGCGGGAAGGAATACAACGCGATAAGCGGGCTCAGCAAATTATTGACGACGAATTAGATCGATATAAGAAAGACTTGGCGGATCAAATGCGTATTGTTGAAGAAGATGCATTTGAACGTCTTGAGCGCTTACTAATTGGTAAAGTGGCAACAGGTGGGCCTAATAAGCTGGCTAAAGGCAAGGAAATTACTGTTGAATATCTCAAGAGTTTTGATCCTCACTATTGGTTTGATATTCGCTTGGCTGATGAAGACGCAAGCATACAGTTGGAACAAGTACGTGAAAGTATGGCACAAAAGCGTAAGGCATTTGATGCAGCTTTTGATGAAAAGAAAAAGAAGCTTACACAAGGTGATGAATTAGCACCTGGTGTGCAGAAAATGGTTAAGATTTATATTGCTGTTAAACGACGATTGCAGCCTGGCGACAAAATGGCAGGCCGTCATGGTAATAAAGGTGTGATTTCCAAGATTGTGCCGCTTGAAGATATGCCTTACATGGCTGACGGTACACCTGTTGATGTGGTATTAAATCCATTAGGTGTTCCTTCAAGGATGAATGTAGGTCAGATTTTAGAAGTACATTTAGGATGGGCAGCCAAAGGACTTGGTAAGAAAATTAATGAAATGTTGGCTTGTCAAAGAAATATAAATGAGATACGAGAGTTTCTTGACAAAATCTATAATGGAA
Organism: uncultured Nitrosomonas sp.; assembly: GCA_902826055.1. GTDB lineage: Bacteria > Pseudomonadota > Gammaproteobacteria > Burkholderiales > Nitrosomonadaceae > Nitrosomonas. The sequence continues at coordinate 7,437 of CADEDJ010000068.1, forward strand.
GCGGGAAGAAAGAAGAAATATCTTTACTATCAGATGATGAAATTATTTCTCTAGCAGAAAACCTAGTTGAAGGAGTGCCGTTTGCTACACCTGTATTTGATGGAGCAACTGAGAATGAAATTAAGGATATGCTGGAACTGGCCAAATTGCCAAGATCAGGACAAATTACATTATATGATGGACGTACTGGTGAAGCTTTTGATCGTCCAGTAACGGTTGGCTATATGCACGTTCTTAAACTTCATCATCTTGTGGATGATAAGATGCATGCTCGTTCGACGGGTCCTTATAGTCTTGTGACACAACAACCATTAGGTGGTAAAGCGCAATTTGGTGGACAGCGATTTGGAGAGATGGAGGTTTGGGCACTGGAAGCATATGGTGCGGCATATACGTTACAAGAAATGTTAACGGTCAAATCGGATGATGTTACGGGACGCACTAAAGTATATGAAAGTATTGTTAAAGGCGATCATAAGATCGATGCTGGTATGCCAGAATCGTTTAATGTGCTGGTAAAAGAAATACGTTCATTAGGTATGGATATTGATTTAGAGCAACACTAAAATGTGGAATGAAGGAATGGTCTGGTAAAAAACTCCAGCCGCTATTCGTAGAATTTACCCCCTATTTTTTATTGCCCCCTGATTTTACAGGAGTGACAAATGAAAGCACTGCTAGATTTATTTAAACAAGTTACCCACAAAGAAGAATTTGATGCAATTAAGATTGGTCTTGCCTCACCAGAGAAAATTCGTTCTTGGTCTTACGGTGAAGTAAAAAAGCCTGAAACAATAAATTATCGAACATTTAAACCTGAAAGAGATGGATTGTTTTGTGCCAAGATCTTTGGTCCGGTAAAGGATTATGAGTGTTTATGTGGAAAATACAAGCGATTAAAGCATCGCGGTGTTATCTGTGAGAAATGTGGCGTTGAAGTAACCTTGTCTAAGGTTCGCCGAGAACGAATGGGGCATATTGAGCTGGCTACTCCAGTTTCTCATATTTGGTTTCTCAAATCCTTGCCCTCTCGATTAGGTATGGTATTGGATATGACGTTACGTGATATCGAACGTGTACTTTATTTTGAAGCCTATGTAGTTACCGACCCAGGTTTAACACCATTGACTCGTTGTCAATTGCTAACAGAAGATGATTATTTAGTTAAAACAGAAGAATACGGTGATGATTTTAGTGCCAGTATGGGTGCGGAAGGTATTCGTGATTTATTGAGTAATTTAGATATAGCTTCTGAAATTGAGACTCTTCGACGAGAGATGGAAAGTACAGGTTCAGAAACAAAGATTAAAAAAATTTCTAAGCGTCTTAAATTACTTGAAGCATTTAGTAGATCTGGAATTAAGCCACAATGGATGATATTAACTGTATTGCCAGTATTACCTCCCGATCTCCGCCCATTAGTACCTTTGGATGGAGGCCGTTTTGCTACTTCCGATTTAAATGATTTATACAGACGTGTCATTAATCGCAATAATCGATTAAAGCGCTTGTTGGAATTAAAAGCACCGGAAATTATTGTTCGGAACGAAAAGCGTATGCTGCAAGAGGCTGTTGATTCTTTATTAGATAATGGTCGTCGTGGTAAGGCAATGACAGGTGCGAATAAACGCGCGCTTAAGTCCTTAGCAGATATGATTAAAGGTAAAGGTGGACGTTTTCGTCAAAATCTTCTTGGAAAACGTGTCGATTACTCCGGCCGTTCTGTTATTGTAGTTGGTCCTCAGTTAAAACTCCATCAATGCGGATTGCCGAAAAAAATGGCGCTCGAATTATTTAAGCCATTTATTTTTAACAAGCTGGAACAGATGGGTATCGCGAGTACCATAAAAGCTGCTAAGCGTGAAGTAGAGAGTGAAAGTGCGATAGTATGGGACATACTTGAAGATGTGATTCGTGAACATCCAGTTATGCTGAATCGGGCACCAACTTTGCATCGTCTTGGCATTCAGGCTTTTGAACCGGTATTAATTGAAGGTAAAGCTATCCAATTACATCCATTAGTATGTGCAGCATTCAATGCTGACTTTGATGGTGATCAAATGGCGGTACATGTTCCACTATCATTAGAAGCTCAAATGGAATGTCGAACATTGATGATGTCAACAAATAATGTTCTTTCCCCTGCAAATGGAGAACCTATTATAGTTCCTTCCCAAGATATTGTGCTTGGGCTTTATTATACAACACGTGAAAAAGTAGGGGTGCGAGGGGAAGGTATGTTTTTCCAAAATATCAATGAAGTATCTCGTGCCTATGAAAGTCGAAATGTAGAATTAAATGCAAAAGTCATTGTAAGAATCAAAGAATATGATGTTAATGCTGATGGTGAACGATGTGAGAAAATTGTCCGATATGAGACTACTGTAGGTCGGGCATTATTATTTGAAATTTTTCCACCGGAGTTGCCCTTTTCCCTAATTAACAAGACACTTAAAAAGAAAGAAATTTCAAAGCTTATTAATGCTAGCTTTAGAAGGTGCGGATTGCGGGAAACGGTTATTTTTGCAGATAAGCTAATGTATGCGGGTTTTAGTTATGCAACACGAGCGGGAATTTCAATTTGTGCTGACGATATGCTCATACCAAGTCAAAAGAGTGAGATTATTGCTGCTGCTGAGAAAGAAGTGAAAGAAATCGAAGGGCAATATACTTCTGGGCTGGTGACGCAAGGTGAGCGATATAATAAGGTAGTTGATATTTGGGGGCGTGCCGGCGATCAAGTTGCTAAAGCAATGATGAATCAACTTGGAGTCGAACCAGTAATTGAACAAGCAGTTGGTAAAATAAAATTAGACGAAAGTGGGAATCCGTTAACACAAGAATCATTTAACTCGATTTATATGATGGCGGATTCAGGGGCGCGCGGTTCTGCTGCTCAAATTCGCCAACTATCAGGTATGCGAGGGCTAATGGCAAAACCAGATGGTTCTATTATTGAAACGCCTATCACTGCAAACTTTCGCGAAGGTTTAAACGTTTTGCAATATTTTATTTCTACGCATGGTGCCCGCAAAGGACTCGCTGATACGGCATTAAAAACCGCTAACTCAGGATATTTAACTCGTCGGCTTGTTGATGTTACCCAAGATTTAGTAGTAACGGAAGAGGATTGTAATACTGGCAACGGTGTCGTTATGAAAGCACTGGTAGAGGGTGGTGAAATTATTGAAGCGCTGCGAGAGCGTATTCTTGGTCGGGTTGTGGTTAATGATGTTATTAATCCGGAAAATCAAGAGGTTGTGTTTCTGTCGGGTATGTTGCTAGATGAAGATGCTGTCGATTTAATTGAAGCGATGGGTATCGATGAGGTAAAAGTTCGTACGCCATTAACATGTGAAACGCGATATGGATTATGTGCTAAATGTTATGGTCGAGATTTAGGACGTGGTACCCTCGTCAATGTAGGAGAAGCTGTTGGCGTTATTGCTGCTCAATCGATAGGAGAACCGGGTACACAACTTACTATGCGTACATTTCATATTGGCGGTGCTGCATCAAGAACGGCCGTGGTAAGTCAGGTTGAAAGTAAGTCAAGTGGAACTATCCATTATTCTTCTTCGATGCGTTACGTAACAAATGCACAAAATGAGTTGATAGCAATTTCACGGAGCGGTGAAATTATTATTCAAGATGAAAATGGTCGTGAGCGTGAAAGACATAAGGCTTCTTATGGTGCAACATTATTAGTTCGTAATGGAGAAAGCGTTAAAGCTGGGCAAATCCTAACAACATGGGATCCTCATACGCGACCAATAATAACAGAGTATGCTGGGAAAGTACGTTTTGAAAATGTCGAAGAAGGTGTAACAGTAGCCAAGCAAATTGATGAAGTCACTGGTTTATCTACCTTGGTTGTAATTGATCCTAAACGTCGTGGTGTAAGTCAATCAAAAGGTTTACGTCCATTAGTTAAGTTCTTAGATGATGATGGAAATGAAATTAAAGTGGTTGGTGGTACTCTACCAGTGAGCATTACATTTCAAATTGGCTGTATTATCACAGTCCGTGATGGACAACAAGTTAGCGTTGGTGAAGTTTTAGCAAGAATTCCACAAGAAACCTCTAAAACGCGAGACATTACGGGCGGACTACCACGTGTGGCAGAGCTTTTTGAAGCGAGATCTCCAAAAGATGCAGGGATGTTAGCAGAGGTAACTGGCATTGTATCGTTCGGAAAAGATACCAAAGGTAAACAAAGACTTGTAATTACTGATTTAGAAGGTGTTGTACATGAATATTTAATACCTAAAGATAAGCATGTCATGGCGCATGATGGCCAAGTTGTTAATAAAGGTGAAATTATTGTTGATGGCCCTGCTGATCCGCGAGATATACTGCGTTTACAGGGCGTTGAAGCATTGGCGCGTTATATTACCGATGAAGTACAGGATGTGTATCGTCTGCAGGGTGTCAGGATAAATGATAAACATATTGAGGTTATAGTTCGTCAAATGTTAAGAAGAGTTCAAATAATTAATGCCGGAGATTCAGCATTCATACCTGGCGAGCAAGTTGAGCGTGCTGATTTATTAATTGAAAATGAGCGCTTAATTGTGGAGAAAAAAATGCCTGCTACGTATGAATTTATGCTCCTTGGCATTACTAAAGCCTCATTGTCGACAGATTCATTTATTTCTGCAGCATCATTCCAAGAGACGACTCGTGTTTTAACAGAAGCAGCAATAATGGGTAAAAGGGATGATTTACGAGGGCTTAAAGAGAATGTTATCGTTGGTAGACTTGTTCCAGCAGGGACGGGATTATCTTTTCATACAAAACGTAAAAATCAAGGAAAAACATATCAGTTGGGAATTGAACTGAGTACCTCCATTACCAGTAGCACAGCGTAAAACTCTAAGAATTAAGTTATGATAATAACAAGAGTAATAATATTTCCTTTAGCAAATCGCTTGACAGTATAAAATTGACTAAGTAGTCTAGCAGGGGAGATTGA
>CADEDJ010000069.1:0-9755 GCA_902826055.1 uncultured Nitrosomonas sp.
TATGACACATTTCGCCCCTTAAAGTTCGCGGATAATTCGTTCCGTGTCAATAAGCTCATTCATTGCGTGTGCAGAAACACAAGATGTTGATGGAAAAGTATAATTACACTTTAGCTGTCAGTGCCAGTTACTGGATTTATTGCGAATCAGCGCAGCCTTCACCGAAGTGTTAACGCGACATCGAGTTCAAATCAGCAAGGATGGCAAAGGCTGCTACGATGACGATATTTTTGCCAAACGGTTGTGCGGCGCAACGTCAAGTATGAACATTTCTATACCCAGGCAACAACTTAAAGAACAGCACTTAATTTTTCCTCAGGTTGTTTAGTTTAAGGAGGAGGCTACTTCGATTTGTTGCTTTTTCCTGTTACCCCGTGTTTTTATATGAGGTAACAGGGATTATTTTTCTTAAAAACGAAAATTGTATTGAACATAGAAAAGATCTGGAGACACTCCAGGTGCTTGTGCTTTCAAAAAGTCACCACTCCACATCTTTGAGTATCCAACCAACACGTCTTGATGGCGACTGACGTGTAAATTGAGCCGGAAATCGATTTCATCACCGATATGACTACCCGACTGACCTGTGATATCTCTAAATGTAGCCAAGCCTGCCGCGTTATACAAAAAATCACGTTCGTTTGCCAGGTAGAACCGGTGATATTGAGTAATAAATGTGACCCATGGCATCGGGTGCATGGTAAATTGTGCATTAAAATCATGCACGTTTTGACGGCCCACACGATCAAGAAAACCCATGTAATAATGACCGAAGGGGAACAATTGGTTGAATGTATTGCTTCTACCATCAGTATTTTTGCTATCGCCGGAAGCAAAATCATAACGTATCCATCCTTGTGGATTCATTGGTAACGGTAAGCGATAACCGACGCCTGATGCTACCGCAAAAGCGGATACATCAAGGCCTGATCGACGGCCGAACTGATACATACCTTCCAATTCATACAAGAGATTATCAAAATTACCCGCAAGACGACCGCCTAGAGTATGGGTATCGGCATTGGCTTGGAGAATATTTCCAGCCAAAAAATTAGCTGGAGTGATATTGCGATCATTAATAAGGCTCAGAAAATAGAGATCAATCGTATGGCCGGGTTTGGGTTTGTTGGTGGCCCATAAACCAAAAAAGTTTTGTTGCGTATCCCAATTATCGACATTCCCTTTTTCGGTAATCATCGGACGTGTCCAAAAGGCATCAACATCCCATTCAGGTGTACGCCAGAACGCTTTGACACCTTGAAAAGTTCTCCGCGTGTTGACCCAATCCAGAGTGGAAATCAGTCGTTGTGAACCATACATCAATTCTTGGCGGCCAACACGAATATATACCGGACCGTTATTGATGTTGGCCAGTTTTATGTCGGTAAACATGTTGAGTATGTCAGCATGATTGCGATCGGTTATTAAAGGTGGCAGCTCCGAGCCGAATGAGCGGGCATCGAGTAATTCCGCAAATAAGCGCACCTTATCGCGATACCACAAATCAGCATGGAATCGTGTCCGTAATAAGTGAAAATCGTTGTTGATATCGGCAGTATTTAATCGGCTATCAGTTTCATGCGTATAGCGGTACCAAAAGTTACCGCCAAATGACAGTAACCAATCGCTACCCAGATCTATTCTTTTTACAGGATCAAAAATATCTTTCTCATGTCCGGGAGTGGCCAAATAGCGAAAATCAATATCATAGGCAGGTGTTGTAAGTAGCGCAAAAGGTGCATACGGCGCAACTGGAGGTTTTTCACGCTTATTACTCGTGATCATGTCCCAAAGCGAATAATATCCAGGTCCGGCAGGTGGCAATAAAAATAAGCCCGGGCGCGAAGGAATTGAAACTGGAGGTACCTTTGATTTGTCGAATTCTCCACTAGTCGCGGCTGTTGAAGCAACAGCGGACGAAGCTGGTGCTGGTGCAGACGTAGCAGGAGGGACATTTGCGTCAGCAGGTTTAGTTGGCGCTGGGTTAGTTGCATGTGCCTGGAACGCTAAGCACATGATTCCTATAGCGCTACTTATGTGTAGTAGCCAATTCTGGATTTTTTTATTGCAATGCACTTTTAATTCAGTGAAGGATTTCACTGTAAAAGAAAAAATGCGTGATGAACTCATTAGAAAACTCCTGTTGTCTGGATTAATACAGTATTGCAAAGTAAAAACATTTGTGATGGTATGGTATTGTTTTTTCTGGCTGATCTAGGCCGCTATTATATGCGATAACCATATTTCATAAAGTGTTGATCATTGTTTTTATCGGGGAATATTTTGATTCAACGCCTATTCTCTAAAATGTTGAATATCAAATGTATTTAATATCAATTATATAAAGAATACATGTTGATAAATATCAAGAAAATGCACTTTGTTGTAAATTTGTTACATAGCGATATAACGCTTTAGTAAAAGCCTAATTGGAGCAATTAACAATGAACTTTAACGGGTAGGCCGAGTGCCTTAATTTTTTCGCCATAAGCGATTAGCCATGATTCACTGACGGGTGAAATCCGGACTGCTTCAGGCTGCAATGAAGGACGTGCAATTCCATATAACAACACTCCCTGCAGTGGCAGACCCTCGTCTTGCAGAGTTTTGATAAAATTCAAATAAGCCTTGATAGCGGCTTCTCCTGGCGGCTCGCCGTCGAGCTGGAATACACAAGTTTGTAACCACGTCGGACAAAGTAAGGTAGCAATGCGCAAATGCTGGTGGATTTTATTTAAACTGATTGTTGTGTTATTAATGCGTTGTCTTTCTTCGGTCAATGCACGATCAAATTTGAACCATACTTCACCATTCAGTTGCGCCATTCGTTTAAGTCCGGCCTGTACAGATGAACGATGAATCAAACTGCCATTGGTAATGAGTACCAGTTTTAAATTCTTTACAGTGCCAAAATCTTTAACGATATTGCCGATTATTTCGATGATCTGTTCAAATTCTTTCGCGCTGGTTGGCTCACCATTGCCGGACAAGGCAATATCCTGAATTTTCCTTGCTTCTACAGGTACATGTAGATGCATGAAATTACCATTTATTAAATCATCAAGAAAAAAACGCAACTCCGCTTCAAGTTTTTTTAAATCAATTTTTGGCGCAGAACCTCGCTTAAGATCGGGCACCTGGCAATAGATGCATCGCCAATTGCAAGCATTGTTAGGATTAAGATTGATACCAATTGAAACGCCGCCCGCACGACGCGATATGACCGGATAAACATAAGTGAGTCCAGCGCTATCACGGCTGTGATCAGTGGTATTCAATCGTTTAGAATCTGATTGCAATGTTACAATCCTATATTTGGGTACTCAATAAAAGAAATAGTAGGTATGTTAATCACACGCAAGCTGGAATTTGATGCGGGCCATCGTATTTCTACGCATAACAGCCAATGCCGCCATTTACACGGCCATCGCTACAGCATTGAAATAACACTCTCTGGTAATATTATCACTGACGAAGGTGGTGCGCTGCAAGGTATGGTGATGGATTTTTCAGAAGTGAAGAGAATTGCAAAATCAGCATTGGTAGATCAATGGGATCATGCATTTCTGGTTTATTCCGGTGATACTAAAGTCTTGCAATTTTTGCAGTCGATTGAAGGCCATAAAACGGTGGTGTTGGATGTTCAGCCTACAGCAGAGAATTTGGCTGAAATTGCCTTCGCTACGCTAGATGACGCCTATCAGGATATTTATGGCAACTATTTACAGTTAGAGCGAGTGCGTTTATTCGAGACTCCGAATTGCTGGGCTGATGCCGTGCGCGGATAGTTATAACTTTTACAGACGATTTTAAAAAATGCTCATCGACTCACATTGCCATCTTGATTTTCCTGAGCTTGCCAAAGACCTTCAGGAAGTATTACACAAAATGCAGGAAAACCAAGTAACGCATGCTTTATGTGTAAGCGTCAATTTACCGGATTTTCCGCGTATCCGAACGCTCGTTGAAGCTCATCAGAATTTATTTGCTTCCGTGGGTGTGCATCCGGATTACGAAGATCAAATCGAACCGCGCGCTGAGCAACTTGCTGAACTGGCGGACCATCCCAAAGTTATCGCCATTGGCGAAACGGGTTTGGATTACTATCGCTTGCAAGGTGATCTGGAATGGCAACGGGAACGTTTTCGCCAGCATATTCGTGCCGCGCGGAAAGTTAACAAACCTTTAATCATTCACACCCGGTCGGCCGCAGCGGATACGTTGCGAATCATGCAGGAGGAAGGCGCTGCTGAGATTGGCGGAGTAATGCACTGTTTTACTGAAAGTTGGGAAGTTGCGCAGCAAGCGATTGCAATGAATTTTTATATTTCTTTTTCGGGTATCGTGACATTCAAAAATGCAGTGGCTTTAAAAGAAGTGGCCAAAAATGTCCGCTTGGATCGAATGCTGATCGAGACAGACTCTCCTTATCTTGCACCTGTACCCTTCCGCGGTAAATTAAACCAACCGGCATTTGTCCGTTATGTGGCTGAGGAAATCGCGCGATTACGTGCAGTTGCGCCAGAAGATATTGCTGCTGCGACCACAAATAATTTTTTTAATTTATTTAAAATAGCCAGAAATGACATATCTGCTTAAATCACATTTTCTATTAGTATGTACTGCCGTATTTTTGTTGTCGTCACTCACTGTTAGCGCCGGCATTCAGGATGATTTTATTTGGGCCGTGGAAAAAGGTAATTTATCGAACGTGTCAAAATTACTTAAAAAAGGCGCCAATCCGGATACGCCAAACAGGGAAGGTTACACACCTCTGATGATTGCTGCGCAGACGATGAACTTGAAACTTACCGAGCTATTGATTGATGCTGGTGCCGATCTGGATATTCGTAACAACTATAACGAAACGGCGATTATGTTAGCGAGTTATCACGGCCAAACAGAAATGGTCCGCTTACTTTATACCAAAGGGGCAAAAATTAATCATAACGGCTGGAATCCTTTGCTTTATGCAGCTTCAAATGGGCATTCTGACACTATTCGATTGCTTTTGGCTGCTGAGGCAGATATCAACTCACTGTCTGATAATGGTACTACGTCCTTAATGATGGCGGTTAGGGGCAATCACCTTGATGCAGTTACGTTATTGCTTGCCAACGGCGCGGACCCAAACATTAAAAATGAGCATGGTGATAATGCATTCAATTGGGCGGAGAAGAAAGACCATCACAAGGTCTTAGAATTGCTTAAAAGCCATGGTATATCCCAATAATTTAGTCTTATTTTTTTACCCGCAAAGGTTTTAATGATACAAACACTACGCGGAAAAACTGCCATCGTTACCGGGTCTTCACGGGGAATCGGTGCGCAAATTGCGCTGACTTTGGCGCAAGCGGGAGCAATGGTGGCTGTCAATTATTCGAAAGATAAACTAGCAGCCGACAAAGTGTGCGCAACCATTCTGGAGTCAGGCGGCCACTGCCTGGCAGTTCAGGCTGATGTCAGTAAGCCAGCCGAGGTTAAAAAGCTTTTTGCAACGGTTTGCGAACAGTTCAAGCAAATCGATATCTTGGTGAATAATGCCGGAATCCTGCTTTTTAAGGAAATAACAGAAATTCAAAATGATGAATTCGATCATATCATCGATGTTAATTTCAAAAGCGTGTTTTATATGTTGCGAGAAGCTGCTGCAAAACTTGCGGATCATGGGCGGGTGGTGACTATTTCCAGTACCGTAACACGGCTAATGTTACCTAAATATGGCGCTTATGCAGCGACGAAAGCTGCTGTAGAGCAACTGACACGTATTTTTGCGCGCGAAATGGGAAAACGAGGCATAACTGCCAATAACGTTTTGCCCGGTCCGGTCGACACAGAACTGTTTCGTGCAGGAAAAACTTTAGCGGATATAGAACGCATGGCGGAAATGGCTGCATTAGGCCGGATTGGCAACACGAACGATATCGCACAAATCGTATTATTTCTGGTCAGCGAAGAAGCCCGCTGGGTGACGGGACAGAATATCGGTGTGAATGGTGGAATAATTTAACGGACAGGAATGGAGAGTCGGATGCGTATCGGGGTACCCAAGGAAATAAAAACTCATGAATCCCGCGTGGGCTTGACGCCAGCGGCAGTGCGTGAACTGGTCGCCAATGGCCATCACGTTATGGTACAGAAAAATGCAGGATTTCAGATTGATCTGAGTGATGATAAGTATCGTGCTGCCGGTGCGGAAATAATTGATGAACCGCAAGAGATTTATGCAAAAGCTGATCTGATCGTTAAAGTCAAAGAACCTCAAGCGTCAGAATTACCGTTGCTGCGCGACGGTCAAGTATTATTTACTTACTTACACCTTGCACCCGATCCCGTGCAAGCAAAGGGTTTAATGAATTCCGGTTGTATCGCTATAGCTTATGAAACGGTCACGGACAGTTATGGCGGATTACCACTGCTGGCTCCGATGAGTGAAGTGGCGGGCCGTATGGCAATTCAGGCTGGCGCGCATGCATTGGAGCTCGATCAAGGTGGCCGTGGCATGTTGCTGGGTGGCGTATCAGGCGTACCAGCGGCACGTGTAGTGGTGATCGGCGGCGGTGTTGTGGGTACCAACGCGGCGCGAATCGCAATGGGCGTGGAAGCCCATGTGACGGTGCTGGATAAATCCATTCATCGCTTACAGCAATTGGATTCACAATATGGTTCAAAAATAAATACTGTGTTCTCCACAGTGGATGCGCTGGAAGAGCATGTTTCTAGCGCCGATTTGGTCATAGGTGCAGTGCTGGTTCCGGGCGGAGCGGCACCCAAATTAGTAAGCCGCGAACTGGTTAGCCGTATGAATCGTGGTGCTGTGCTGGTCGATGTTGCGATTGATCAAGGCGGCTGCTTTGCTACCTCCAAACCCACTACATTGGCTGATCCCATTTTTACAGTCGATGGCGTGGTACATTATTGTGTATCCAATATGCCAGGTGCAGTCGCACGAACTTCAACTTTTGCACTAAATAACGCGACGCTGCCTTTTGTTCTGGCGCTTGCCAATAAAAGTTATCTTAAGGCGTTGTCGGATGATCTGCATTTGCGTAATGGTTTGAATGTGTTTCGAGGACAGTTAACGCATGAAGCGGTAGCGCGTGATTTACAGTTGCCTTACAGACCGGCGTTGGAAGTATTGGTATGAATCATCGCAATTGCCAGTCAATAGCTATCGATTTGTATTAGATTTCTTTCCTGTTCGTTTCATAAAATCAGAAGACGTATAATAAACCCTCATTTTTGTCTTAAGAGAACATAACCTAGAATGTCCGGTAATACATTTGGTAAGCTTTTTTGTGTCACTTCTTTTGGTGAATCACATGGTCCCGCGATTGGTTGCGTGGTTGATGGTTGTCCGCCTGGATTAGCAATCACCGCGGATGATATTCAACGTGAATTGGATCGCCGCAAGCCGGGGACATCGCGTCATGTCACGCAGCGGCGCGAAACTGATGCAGTCGAGATTCTGTCTGGCGTATTTGAAGGGCAGACTACCGGTACACCGATTGCTTTGTTAATCCGTAATATCGATCAGCGTAGTAAAGATTACAGCAAGATTATGGATTCATTTCGCCCTGGTCATGCGGATTACACATATTGGCAGAAATATGGCATTCGTGACTATCGCGGTGGTGGCCGTGCTTCTGCGCGAGAAACAGCCGTTAGAGTTGCTGCAGGGGCGATTGCAAAAAAATGGCTGTTTCAGCGGTATGGCATCGTGATTCGCGGTTATATGGCGCAATTGGGTGCTATTCAAATTCCATTTCGAGAATGGGGTGATGTTGATAGCAATCCTTTCTTTGTCGCAAATAATGATTTTGTCGAGCAATTGGAAGCATTCATGGATCAGTTGCGCAAATCTGGTGATTCCGTGGGTGCCAAAATCAGCGTAGTGGCGCAAGGCGTACCGGTCGGCTGGGGCGAACCGGTATATGACCGTCTGGATGCCGAAATCGCCTATGCAATGATGAATATTAATGCAGTAAAAGGTGTGGAGATCGGTGCTGGCTTTGCAAGTGTCACGCAAAATGGCACGGAACATTCCGATGAAATGACACCGGATGGTTTTTTAAGTAATAATGCGGGAGGGATTTTAGGCGGTATTTCCACTGGGCAGGATATTGTCGTTCATGTGGCGATCAAGCCGACTTCCAGTATCCGCTTGGGGCGTCGTTCGATTGATAAAGATGGTAATCCGGTTATTGTCGAGACGCATGGACGGCATGATCCTTGTGTCGGCATTCGTGCCACACCGATCGTGGAGTCTATGCTGGCATTGGTATTAATGGATCATGCTTTACGGCATCGTGCACAAAATGCAGATGTAAATTGTAAAACGCCACGAATACCGGGTAGTGTAAGTATTAGCGCCACTCCTCCTGGTGCTGCACAGCAGAAAAATAACGTGTCACTGCGCACAGACCCGGAACCTGAAGAGGATTTATAATTTATAAAGTAAGGGCATGGGCGATTCTTATTTTACGATTAGCAATAATGAGTATTCTGTTTTTTCTTAATTCTTCTGTAACGTATCAAGTTAAATAAATTATTTGATATATTTAAAAATCCCGGAAAAATCGACATGAAAGAAAAATCAAATCAACATAGCCAATGGAAAGACTTGGCTATTCTTTTTAGCGCATTGATTGGTGGATTTTTGCTGTCATTTCTGGGTTTTGGTTTGCTCTGGAGCGGTATGCTTTGGCATATACAACTCATTATGGTGCTACCATTTGCATTGCTGTCATACGTGGTAACTCGCTGGAGCAAAGGAAAGATAGGGCTATGCATTTTTATATTCGTGGGTGCTGCGCCACTTGGAATTTTAATCACTCAATTTCGTGATAACAACGATTCACACTTGATGCCGATTCTTATTGTTATGGGGTGGTTGTTGGGTGTGATTTTGGGTTACTTTCTGGCAAAAGGTTCATTAGATAATCAATTGAGATCCATTAAGAATAACAATTCTTGTCAGTAAAATTTAATCGCTATTTCAGCTTCAATACAAAGTTTCAAAGCTTCTAATTTTTGTGGTTATTGTCCGTACAACTTTATAGGCTTACAAACTTTTTTTAAGTTTGCCATATTGTGAAGAGGATTAAAGCTCTAAGCGGTGATATATCACGCAATTCTACCGAATTTTTTGTGCATTACCTTTATTGCTAAAAATAGTATAGGCGCATAATTTCTATCGCAAGTGATAGTATTTTCCTTTTTGCGTTTTTAGGATTTTCATAGCTAACCTTTATGACTGTTGAATCTGCTATTAATTTAACGAATTTTAATTCGATGGAGTCTCAGCAAAGACGGCTTTCCCTTCTTAGCAAAATAGCCGAAGTTGGCGATTGGTCTTACATTTTTAGCACGCATACAATGACGTGGTCGGAGTATCTTTACGATTTTTATGAAGTGGATAAAGACTTTAATTGTTCAAAGCTACTAGAAAGTGAGCAATTTTACAGAGGGCACGAAAAAGAAAAGCTGCAGGCGATGATTGAATGTATACAATCGACTAAATCCACGTGCACTGAAGAATTTATGGTCGTAATGGACGATGGCAGGCTTAAATGGCATACCACAACAATCTACCCGATGTTAGATGAGTGCGGTAATTTAAGTGGATTGTATGGTGTACTGCAAAATATTTCTCCGAAAAAACAAGAAGAAGAAAACAAGAAAAAACAATACCTTCTCTATAACTTTATACTCGATAGACTACCTATCGAGCTCGTTGTTTTGAATAAAAACGG
>CADEDJ010000069.1:9855-11821 GCA_902826055.1 uncultured Nitrosomonas sp.
CGAAGCATGTATCCGCTTCTTGATGAAAATGGCAATGCGGAATTTCTAATGGGCCATAGTATAGATATTACAGCACGAAAGAAAAGTGAGCTGGAATTACAGCGGATGGCTTATGTTGCAGAAAAGACAAATGGTATTGTCATGATTACTGATCCTGATAAAAAAATTATCTGGGTAAACAATAGCTTTGAAAAAATATTGGGATACAAATCTGAAGAGGTAATGGGAATTGATCCGGCTGATTTTCTTCAAGGACCAGAAACATCTGCTGAAACAATTCATGAAATTGCTTACTCGTTACAGAATACGGGAACATTCTCCGGTGAAATTTTGAATTACACTAAAAATAGAGAGAAAATTTGGCTTTATCTCAATATTGCTGCCGTACATGATAATACCGGCAAATTGATCAACTATGTGGCTGTAGAAAATGACATTACGCTGATTAAAATGGCGGAACAGCGACTACAAAAAGCTATGGAAAAAGAACGTGAACTCAATCGTTTTAAAACTCAATTTGTTAGCTTAGCTTCACATCAATTTCGTACGCCGCTTGCCACAATCCGTTCCAGCATTGATCTATTAGATCTAAAAATGGATTCAGCTAACTTTAACCCTTTATTTGTTGAATCTTTCCGCAAACATAAAGCGATTATGGCGGAAGAAACTATGCGCATGACAGAACTTATGGAGAATGTTCTGGATATCGGACGGATTGATGAAGGCAAAATAGAAATAGCCAAGAAGAATATTTCATTCAAAAAATTTATGGATGAATTTGTTCATTCAAATTCAGAACCGAATGGACAGCAAAGAAAACTCGATTATTATTTTATTGCACCTGAAGAACGAATTATTAGTATTGATGCAATTTTGTTAAGGAATGTTTTACGCAATGTTGTATCTAATGCTTTTAAATATTCCGAAGGTAAGCAGCCACCCGAATTGACTGTAACCTTTCATGACGGTATCTACTTTATTACGATTAAAGACTATGGCATTGGTATTCCGGAAAAAGATCAACCGTTATTGTTCCAATCTTTTTTCAGAGCATCCAATGCTAAGATTTTTCCTGGTAGTGGGCTAGGACTTATGATAGCCAAAAAACTAATTCTCATACATGGCGGCGATATTGACTTTGAAAGTGAAGCTGGTAAAGGCTGTACAGTCACCATTAAAATACCGGTCTAAATAACAGTAATGAATAGTCCACGGATTCTTATCATTGAAGACGAAAAAGTATTGTGCCAGAATATTTGTGAAATTATCACGCACTATGATTTTCATGTAATCAGTGCTCCTAGTGGTGAGGAAGGAATAAAGATAGCGCTAGAGTTTTTACCGGACATCATTATTTGCGACATCATGCTTCCAGGGAAGGATGGTTTTGAGATTTTCACTACAATTAAAGAAATGCCGCAATTATTTGCCACAGCATTTATCTTTCTTACTGTGAAATCAACCCGCTCCGATGTACGTACAGGTATGGATATGGGAGCTGATGACTATCTCACAAAACCATTTAGCAAAGAAGAGTTGATCAACAGCATAAGAGCACGGCTTGAAAAACTAGCAAAAATTAGGCATCAATCAAATGAAAATGAATGGATGGAAGCGACTTTAGATAGAATTTCAAGTCTCACGAAAGCGGAACGTAAGGTACTCAAAAAAATATCAGAGGGGCTTACTACCCCACAAATTGCGCAAAAGCTTTTTGTTAGTAAAAAAACGATAGAAAATCACCGTGTTAATATTTCGCGAAAGCTTAATCTTAGTGGCCCCAACAGCTTGATTAATTTTGCATTACGATTAAAGATGCAAAAGTCAGATTTCCATTTTCCAGATGATTTAGTATCGACATCACATTGATTTCTCGAAAATTTATCTTCCTAAACATTTTTGCAAGGGCGCAATGCTAAAAAATTGCGATTCTTTTATGCACACCTTGCTGCATATACATCCTTAT
>CADEDJ010000070.1 GCA_902826055.1 uncultured Nitrosomonas sp.
TATTCTTCATAAACAATCGAGGCTTTAGACTCAATTTCAAGAAAAAACCATTGTTCGATCTTTTTCAGGGACGACTAGTTATCAGATTCAAAAATCCAATTGGTCTTACAGCGGACTATTTCTATTCTATTGAGTATAAATCGATAAAATAAAAAACCCGCCGCAGCGGGTTTTTTTTAATAATAGCAAGATTCTCACTTAACTACATTATAGATTTCTCGCATCCCGTCGGATCATGAGTTATTTTTTGTAGTCTGACCCAAGACGCGAATTAGGATTAGCACCAGAAGGATTCCCCGGGTTTATTCCAGAGGGAAGCAAAAATTCTTCTTCAGCAGTTTTAACTTTTGCAGCTTTATCCTTATCAATTATAAGGTCAGGATTTAAATTAGGTCCAATGCTTTCTCTTTCAACAAATTTATGGTTTGGATGAAACGATTGATCAAAAGCAGACACGTTGCCTGCAATAAAAGCTGCACAGATAAAAAGTGTTATCGCTATTTTTTTTCTCAGAATCATCATGGTCTCCTTTTGCTCTCAGTTAAATACAGCGAGATATTACATTCCGTTGATATGATATAACACATTCGAAGAAATTTGCTATAAGAAATAAATTTGCAGGCTTTTTAGACACACCCAGAGTATTTAATCTCTACCCGGTCTAATTCTTCTCGCCCCTTGTGGGGCGGGCTGGTTGAAAACCAGCAGCCTGAAAAGCGCTTTTAATACCTCGCTGCTTGCGGCGAGGTGCTTTATTAGTGATTGCTTTAAAATTTGTCCCTATATTATTGCGTATGGAAAAACTGACACATACAAAAAAATAGGGATTGATCGATTAAATGTCACAAAGACTTACTGGCATCTTTCATAATCAATGCCAGCTTAATACGATCTGAGATATGTAATTTACGAAAAATTTCGGTTAAGTGTGCTTTAACGGTTCGTTCTGTAATTGTCAGTCGCTGCGCAATCCGTTTGTTACTTTCACCATGACCCACAAGCATTGCAATTTCGTATTCGCGGCGAGTTAGATTGTCTAACAAATCATTAACAGCGCGTTCAATTTGATTTTTTTCATGAGTAACTTTAACTAATTCGCTCAGTATCTTGTTAGTCAGCGTACGGCGAATCCACAGTTCATCATGTAGAATCGCATTGACGATACGTTTTATCTGATCAGATTGAACATTATTCAGACAGCATCCCTTTATACCCATTTTAAATAGCTTCCACTCAATTTCATCAGGTAATTCTGGGGCGAATACTACAATTTTGGTTTCTTTCTTCAAATTTACGAGTGTCAGGATCGATTGCTGATTTTTTACACCCACTAACTCATGATCCAAAAACAATATGTTTGGACTTAACTTGATAATTTTTTCAGTCAAGGATGCATAGCTAGATGCAATATACGTAGGGGAAACACCAAACAAACCCTGTTGCCAGCGTAAAATTATTTCTTTATTAGTGCTAGCCAAAAGGATCAAAATCAACTCCCCGAAGAATTGTAATGGGTGGTAGAAACAATTTGGTGCATCAATTTGCCAATCATCTTGCGCGACAACCAAGCTTCACCGCGATGAATCGCTTTGACAATTTTTGAGAAGTTGATCAAATCCTTATCATTTGTGATAAATCCACGTGCACCACACGCAAGGGTTTTTAATAGATAAGCCTCTTCTATAGATTCATTGATAATTAAAATGGATTGTGTATTGGGACATTGCTGCTGTAATGCAACGAGTAAATCACAATATTCTTCCATCGATCTGTTGGCATTGACCAATAAAATGTTTGGATTTAAACGTTTTATCCTCGCAATAGCATCATCGACTGCAGCAATGCCGCTACGTGGCGCACCCCTTCGCTCAATCCTATTGTCGTAATCCGACTGATTATCTGTTAATAACTCCACGTGAATTTCACTTTGCCGCAATAACTCTTTAACAGGCACAGGATGATCTTGATCAATTTCAACGACTGCTACAGTGATGGATTGCATACTCTCTCCTTATTAAAGCAGTTTTGTTTTTTCACAGCTAATCACTTAATACGTAAAATAGGCTTAACAACTATTAAACGCGAGTTTCGATAATTACAATATTTGCTAATCAAATAACAAATACGTATAGAATGCAACGTGGTTACTTATTATTGAGGTTTTATAATTGGCTATTTATCGTAATCCGCATTAAAAAAACGCTCAACTTCTGAAAATTCCCGAGTGCGTTTCATGGGTGGCAGACTTTGCCATATTTGTTTGCCATAAGCTTTAGTCGTTAAACGCGAATCGCAAATCATCAGTACACCGCGATCCGTTTCGTCCCGAATGAGACGACCGGCCCCTTGTTTTAAATTAATAACAGCACGTGGTAGCTGATATTCCATAAACGCATTACGCCCTTCGTTATTGATTTTTTCAATACGCGCTGCAAGCACTGGATCATCGGGTGGTGCAAATGGCAATTTATCAATAATTACTAGTGATAAAGCTTCACCGCGCACATCCACACCCTCCCAGAATGATTGGCTGGCGATAAGAATAGCATTGGGCATTTGACGAAAACGCTCGAGCATATGCGAGCGCGAACCCTGTCCCTGCAAGAGCAATGGAAAATCGAATGCATCTGCTGTGAGCAATAACTCATAAACACGTTGCATAGCTCTTAGGCTGGTGCACAGAAAAAAAGCACGTCCCCGGCTCGCACGTAACACCGGTAACGCAGCCTTTACGACATAATCAGTATATGAATTATGATGGGGCTCGGGTAATCCGGTCGGTACATATAACAATGCCTGCCTGGCATAATCATAAGGGCTGTCCCAGCAGGCTGTTTGTGCAGTTGCTAATCCCATTTCTTTATTGTAATGCGTGAAATCTTTTTTTACCGATAAAGTAGCTGAAGTAAAAATCCATGCTCTTGACGATGCCAAAATCTGTTTCTGAAAAATTTCGGCAATGGATAAGGGTGTTGCATTTAATTGCAACGCCTGATGATAAACTTCGATCCAACGAATATGGTCGTGCATTTCCGTATCTGCATGCCAATATTGTAATAATTGCAAATGATGGGCCGCACGCTGCCTACAATTCTCCAACCCCTCGGATCGTTCAGCTTGATTGTCCAGCAATTTTTTCAAATTACCCAACGCTTCGATCAAACTGTCCAAGGCATCACGAAAGCTCGAATTCTGCTTAATAGCTGCCAGCGATAAGCGTGTATTGTCTTCCGTAATCGTCAGACGCAAATCGCGTATGGTCTTCTCCATAAGATTAATCGCGTTGGGTAGATCGACAAAATCCTTCGCGGTTTGTATAGCTTCTACCCGTGTGTCGCGTACTAAATCCAGTAATTGATGGGTGCTGATCGATTCACCAAAAAATAAACTGGCAGTTTCCGGTAATTGGTGAGCTTCATCAAAAATAACTGTATTACATGCAGGCAAAAGTTCCGATAAACCCTCGTCGCGCAGCATAACATCCGCAAAAAATAAATGATGATTAACTACAACAACATCCGCGGTCATCGCTTGTTTACGTGCCTCGATGACAAAACATTTTTTATAACTGGGGCACTCGGAACCTAGACAATTGTCACGCGTTGACGTTACTTGTTGCCAGATTGCCGCATTCTCGGGTACTTCATTGAGCCCGCTTTTGTCACCCTCTTTACTAATGTGCGCATACCGTTCTATTTGCTTTAAATATTGAATTTCTTCACGATTGATAAAACTGAAATGCGTATCTTGTAAGCTTCGCTCCAGATAATAATGACAAATATAATTCGCGCGTCCTTTTAATAATGCAATTGTCACCGGTACTTGAAGAGCTGCTCTGACGCTAGGGATATCACGTCTGAATAGCTGATCTTGCAATGTTTTCGTTCCCGTAGATATGATAACTTTGCCCCCCTCGAGCAAAGCAGGAACCAAGTAAGCCAATGTTTTTCCCGTCCCGGTGCCGGCTTCAGCCACTAAAATATGGCGTTTGGCAATCGTATCCGCAATGGCCTGGGCCATTTCCAGTTGCTGTGGACGCACACGAAAGCCTGTAATTTGCTTGGAAAGAATGCCGTCATAAGAAAAAATAGACTTTAAGCTGGACATAAAAGATATGAAAATTTTTAATCAGAACCGATTATTCCTGAGTTGAAATCTGATTTGCTAGTTGTCAAATGTCAACGATTGAACAAAAAGAGAGCCTTATTTAATTGTACGATGATAAAAATTCATTTCGTTTAATTATACCGCGATCCATAGCTCCCCTTTTTTATAAGCCAGAAAATAATCCCCCTTATATCGCCAATAATTTGACGAAAGAAATAGTACAATACGCTATTGAATTAAATAATTAATTCTTATCGGCTATTCGTATGAAACTATTGATATAATTGCCAAAATGGAAAATGATGTTCCGCTGAAGCACTTTCATGTCCGTGTACTTTATTAACACTCGATTAATCTTGTACGATCAATTCCATTAAACAATTTGAAATAATAGTTGGTATAAGAAAAGGTACATTTTGCTTAGGTCTTCTAATTCCCAAAATCATTGTCACAGAGTGAATAAATCTTTCATTCACAATATTTCCGCTTTACTCATACCGCTCATTGCGTTAATGCCGAGTTTAAGTAATGCGCAATCAATACCGTCAGAAAAAGAACAAAAAGCAATCATTAAGCCCCAGAAAAAACCTGTATTTATCGAAGCTGATCGTATTACTGGTTATTACAAACAAGAAATCGAAGCTAGCGGCAATGCTGAACTGCGCTATGGTGATAATGTTCTTACCGCTGACCGCATGAAATACTACCAAATGACGGAAGATACTGAAGTGGAAGGAAACGCTTGTTTGGAGAGGCCCAAAGATACTTTAAAAGGGAAGTACCTGGAGCTTAATTTACAAACTGAAGAAGGACACATGTCAGAACCGCGTTACTTTATCAAAGATGGCAAAGGACGAGGTGCAGGTAGTATATTGTTATTTGAAGGTAAAAATAATTATCGATTAAAGGATGCAAATTATACGACTTGTGCCGAAGGTAACGATGACTGGTATATACGTGCAAAAGAATTGGAAATCGACAATAAGAAAGAAATTGGCACTGCACGACATGTCAGTGTTGTATTTAAAAATACACCCATACTGTATTCACCCTGGATAGATTTTTCCTATAGCGGCAAACGAAAAACAGGACTACTGGCCCCTGTTGCAGGTTATAACGTAAGAACCGGATTTGACGTTGCACTTCCAGTTTATTTAAATATTGCACCTAACATCGATGCCACTGTTGCGCCTCGCATTATGACTGAACGTGGCTTCTTGCTAAGTAATGAACTGCGCTATATCGGTCCAAGCAACATGAATGGTCACCTGTTATTCGATATTCTGCCTATGGATATCAATACCAATCAAACCCGCTGGGGCATTTTGTATACACATGCGCAAAGTCTCGGGAAAGGTTGGCAAGGTTTTATGAATTACAACCAAGTTTCTGATGACCGCTATTTTCGCGAACTGACTCCCAATCTTGCCCAAACAAGCTTGACTAACCTGTCGCAACAAGGCGGGGTTACCTATAATGGCAGGTTGGGAACAGATGGTACTATCAGCTTTACTGGATTTGCGCAACGCTTTCAAACGCTGCAGGATCCTTTTCCTGGCGCGGGAATTGTTTCCCCTTATGAGCGATTGCCGCATTTTTCATTTAATGCCATCAAGTACAATGTCGGAAAATTGGATTTTGAAGCTCATGGTAGCTGGACAAATTTTTATCATCCCACATTGGTTGACGGAAATCGCACAATATTTTACCCCAGTGTCAGCGCCCCGTTCCGCAATGAATATGGCTATATTACACCCAAAGTTGGCTTACACTATACCCATTACAATTTGGCTGCACCGGTTGATAGCAAAGGTGAAAATCCAGACCGCGCCATTCCCATTGTTAGCTTGGATAGCGGTATCGCCTTCGATCGTCAGATCGAATTGAGTGACCGGAAATTTATCCAGACCCTGGAACCACGTGTATTTTATACGTATGTTCCCTACCGTAATCAAAGCTACTTGCCTAACTTTGATTCCGCGGTTAATGATTTTAGTTTTGCACAAATGTTTACCGAAAATCGCTTTAGCGGCGGTGATCGGATTAATGATGCCAACCGCGTTATGGTTGGGTTAACCTCACGATTTATTGAACAACAAACAGGTATCGAGCATTTGCGGCTTGCGATAGGACAGCAGTTTAATTTTCATGACCCTCGAGTGCTAATTCTTGGTACCCAGCAAGTGACTAGCGGTAGATCTGATTTCATAGCCGCTATTTCTGGGCGTTTAACGCCTCATTTGAGTACCGATTCGAATATTCAAATGGATGAATCGAAACTCTGGATTGAAAAGATTCGAACCGGTATCAGTTATCAACCAGAGCCCGGTAAAGTATTAAATTTTGGCTATCGGTTTACACGAAATATTTTTAATCCGCTTGCCCAAGCAAGTCAGGCAAATGCTTTTGCTCTAGAACAAGTCGATTCATCAATCCAATGGCCAATTACCGGCAATTGGCATGGTGTTGCACGGGTAAATTATTCACTACAGGATGACAAAATTCTTGCTGGATTAGCCGGATTGGAATACAACACGTGCTGTTGGGCTTTTCGAGTCGTCATGCAACGTCTGACCACAGCAACCCAAACGACCACTACAGCATTCTTTGTGCAACTAGAATTAAAAGGATTAATGGGAATCGGAAATAATCCACTGCAAGTGTTACAGCAAACCATTCCAGGCTATACCAGCGTTCATTAACTGCTGGTTCTAGTTATCATTTATTTACCAGTTATGCATAAACAAAGCTACATTCTTCTCTTCCTGGTGTTCATGGCATTTATGCCTTTTTTTTCTGTAGCTCAAGAAACATTAGAAACACCAGAGGTACAATCAATTCCAGAGCCAAAGCCCATTGATCATATCGTGGCGATTGTCAATGAAGATGTCATTACCCGGCAAGAACTTGATGAGGCGATTAAAATTGCTATTAATCGGCTTCAATTACAAGGCATTCAATTACCGGATCATGAGATGTTACAAAACCAGGTAGTTGAGTCTCTTGTGACCAAACGTATACAGTTGCAGCACGCCACTGAAGTCGGTTTGTCCGTCAGTGAAAGTGAAATCGATGAAACAATTCATAGGATTGCTGAAGACAACAAGCTGTCTTTGCCAGAATTTCACGCAGCCCTGGATAGTGATGGTATCAGTTATAACAAATTCCGCAGTGAAATTCGTGAAGAAATGATTATTGCGCGACTCAAAGAAAGAGAAATTAAAAATCAGGTGAATGTTACTGAAGGAGAAGTTGATAACTATCTTAAAACCCAAGATACCTCTGCTATTGGAGATGACGAGTACCAACTTGCACATATTCTCGTTTTGGTCACCGAAAACATGAACTCCAATCAAATCCAACAAAGAAGTGAACGAGCAGATATGGCTCTGGCAAAACTTAAAGAAGGAGCGGAATTCGCTCAAGTTGCTGCTGAATTTTCTGATGCTTCCGATGCTTCAAAAGGCGGGATTTTAGACTGGCGGCCTATTAGCCAAATGGGGCCTAATTTTGCTGATCTACTCGCGCCTCTTCAACCTGGAGAATTGACGCCTATTGTTCAAAGTCCGTCGGGGTTCCATATTTTTAAACTCTTGGGTAGACGTACTCAGGAAGTGCCAACAGTTATTATCGATCAAACGCATGCACGTCACATTTTAATTAAGATCAACGAACTGACTTCTGAAAACGATGCTAAGCTCAAAATAGTCCAAATTAAGGGTCGCCTCGACCAGGGAGAGGATTTCGCGGAACTTGCCAAACTTTATTCTGAAGATGCTAGCGCAGCATCCGGTGGTGATCTAGGTTGGCTGTCACCCGGAGATACTGTGCCTGCTTTCGAGCAGACTATGAATAAATTACTGCCAGGTCAAATTAGTGAGCCTGTACAATCTCAATTTGGGTGGCATTTAATTCAAGTATTGGAACACCGCTCACAAGATATTAGTCTTGATCGACGCAGACAGGTAGCGCGACAAGCTATACGGACACGTAAGGCTGATGTTGTCGTGCAAGAATGGCTCAGGGAGCTGCGCGATCAGGCTTATGTTGAGCTGCGACTGGATGATGAGTGATAATTTGCTCCCTACGCTGGTACTGACGACAGGTGAACCTGCCGGAATCGGTCCTGATATCTGCATAAAAATCGCTCAACAGCCGCTTTCATGTAATTTGGTAGTGCTTGCGGACTGCGAATTGCTATTAGCACGTGCGCATCAACTCAAAATGTCACTTACTCTGACTGAAGTTTCGGCAGCTATTTCTATAAGGCCGCATCAAACAGGCAATCTGAATGTGTGGCACGTTCCGCTTTCTGAGCCCGTTATAACGGGTATATTAAATCCAGCGAATGCGAATTATGTTCTTAAGATGCTTGATCTAGCCGTTGAAGGTTGCCAGATCAGTCGATTTGACGGGATGGTTACCGCACCCGTGCATAAAGGCGTGATTAATGAAGCCGGTATTGCTTTTAGCGGACATACTGAATATTTGGCAGAATTAACACACAGTGCAGTCGTCATGATGCTGGTGGGGGAAAATATGCGCGTAGCATTGGCGACCACGCACTTGCCACTCCAATCTGTTTCCGCTGCAATCACGGCAGAAAATATAGAAAATAAATTACGTATTATCCAGCGAGATTTAGTAACGCGCTTTATGTTGAACCAACCATGCATCGCCGTAGCAGGGCTCAATCCACATGCCGGCGAATCAGGTTATCTAGGGCGCGAAGAAATTGATATTATTATTCCTGTACTAAACAAACTAAGAGCAGAAGGTATGCATTTGATAGGCCCTATGCCGGCAGATACGATGTTCAATCCTTTACAGCTCAAGCAATATGATTGCATTCTTGCCATGTACCACGACCAAGGATTACCGGTACTGAAATATGCCAGCTTCGGCGAAGGCGTCAATGTCACATTGGGATTGCCGATCATCCGCACTTCAGTCGATCATGGTACGGCTTTAGAATTGGCCGGTACGGGACGTGCGAAAGCTGGCAGTTTAGTAACTGCTATTGAAATGGCCATGCAATTGGCAAGAAATCAAGCATCATTTTTTCGCAATGCGTCATAATCCCCGCAAACGCTTTGGCCAGAATTTTCTCATTAACCAGCAAATCATTGCTCGCATCATCGCTGCGATCGGCCCGCAAAAAAATGACACAATCATTGAAATTGGGCCCGGCTTGGGTGCGTTGACTGTTCCTCTGCTAGAAACAACCAATCATCTGAATGTTATCGAGGTCGATCGCGATATCGTTGAAAAATTGCGCAAGCAGTTTCCCCAAGAAAAACTGACCATCCATGCAGCCGATGCATTGAAATTCGATTTCTCTACCTTTGGCAACAGATTGCGTATAGTGGGCAATCTACCTTATAACATTTCAACACCCTTGCTATTTTATTTAAGTCAATTCAACGCACAAATTTCTGATATGCACTTTATGCTGCAAAAAGAAGTCGTCGAACGCATGGTAGGAATTCCG
The DNA here is from genome assembly GCA_902826055.1 of uncultured Nitrosomonas sp. Taxonomy (GTDB): domain Bacteria; phylum Pseudomonadota; class Gammaproteobacteria; order Burkholderiales; family Nitrosomonadaceae; genus Nitrosomonas. The sequence continues at coordinate 9,599 of CADEDJ010000070.1, forward strand.
GCAACACCTGATTATGGACGGTTATCGGTCATGTTGCAGTATCGTTTTGATATCGAGCAAGTTTTTAATGTTCCGGCAGAATCATTCTATCCCGTACCTAAAGTTGAATCGGCCATTGTACGCATGATTCCGCGCCACGCATCATATCTAAATGCTCAAGATGAAGTTTTATTGTCACAAGTGGTTGCAGCAGCATTTTCACAACGGCGCAAAACACTTCGTAACACATTGGGCCATTATTTATCGGCCGATGATTTTAGTTTTCTTGATATTGATCCTGTGCTACGCGCTGAAAATCTGTCGGTAGAAAATTTTATCGCCATTGCAAATTTTCTTCACCAAAGGGTTAAAAGTGCACATCCCTAGGATTTTTTACTCATGCGAGCACATAATCCCTTTCAATTTACTTCTTAGCAATTTTTAGCGAAGAATCGTGTAAAATGTGCGGATTTTTCTATCCTGATACTTTGTTGTAGGTAAATAACTCGTGGCTTTCTACGTACAAAAATATGGCGGCACGTCGGTTGGAAGTACCGAACGAATAAAAAATGTAGCTAAAAGGGTAGCCAAGTTTCATGCGCAAGGCCATCAACTTGTTGTAGTAGTTTCTGCAATGAGTGGTGAAACGAACCGGCTTATTGCCCTTGCGCATGATATCCAGGAAAATCCAGATTCACGCGAACTGGATGTCATGGTTTCAACAGGGGAGCAAGTATCTATTGCCCTATTAGCTATGGCCCTAATGGCGCTTAACGTAAAAGCTAAAAGCTACACGGGATCACAGGTTAGAATTCTGACCGACAGTACACATACAAAAGCCCGGATTTTGAGCATTGATGAAGCAAGAATCCGGGCCGATCTGAATGCAGGATTTGTAGTTGTTGTGGCAGGATTTCAAGGTGTGGACGAAAAAGGTAGCATTACCACGCTTGGCCGTGGAGGATCGGATACTACCGGGGTTGCATTGGCAGCAGCATTGAAAGCTGATGAGTGTCAAATCTATACCGATGTTGATGGAATCTATACAACCGATCCACGAGTGGTTGCCGAAGCAAGAAGGTTGAACACCATTACCTTTGAAGAAATGCTCGAAATGGCCAGTCTCGGTTCAAAAGTTTTACAACTTAGATCAGTCGAATTCGCAGGAAAATATAAAGTCAAACTGAGAGTTTTATCCAGCTTTGAAGAAGGGCAAGGTACCCTGATTACTTTCGAGGAAGATGAAAATATGGAACAGGCAGTCATTTCAGGGATCGCTTTTAATCGTGATGAAGCAAAAATAACCGTTCTAGGCGCTCCGGATCATCCCGGTATTGCTTATCAGATTCTAGGCCCCGTTGCTGATGCAAACATCGACGTAGATATGATCATCCAGAATGTAGGGCACGACGGCTTGACAGATTTTTCATTTACCGTACATCGTAATGAATTTAAGAACACGATAAATATCCTAAAAGAAAAAATCCAACCGCATATTGGTGCACGTGATGTTCTCGGAGGTGATAGAATCGCAAAAGTTTCAGTTGTTGGCGTCGGTATGCGCTCGCATGCCGGTATAGCGAGTAAGATGTTTCGAGTATTAGCGGAAGAAGGTATAAATATTCAAATGATCGCCACTTCCGAAATAAAAATATCCGTCGTTGTTGATGAGAAGTATATGGAATTAGCAGTTAGAGTACTCCATAAAGCGTTTGATCTTGAACAAGCGGTGTAATGAAATTATTCAAATCGAAGCCTGTGGGATGATTTAATCTCACACAATTTGGAGAGATGGCCGAGTGGTCGAAGGCGCTCCCCTGCTAAGGGAGTATAGGCTCAAAAAGCTTATCGAGGGTTCGAATCCCTCTCTCTCCGCCAAGGATCCAGTATCCGCGCCATTTACAAACATATGGCACAATATTTTCCATCAATAATCCCATCAAATTTGCGATATTTTGATCGATTCAATCAATTCTCTGCATATTACATGCAAACTAACTCTTCCCATTTTGTGGTGTAACTGGGACTTTTATTGCCCTGCTTCATTTTCCAGGGTTGTTTAAATCCTTCGGAGGTAAGTTTGATCGTGCCTCGCTTCATGCGAGCATTAATCTGATCGATGATATTCATCATTTTTGTAGATTTTATGTTCTTCTCTGCCGTTGACATCGAACCAAAGAGATTCAGTTGCCGGTATTGCCGTCCTGGCACGAGCTCAGATAACA
>CADEDJ010000071.1 GCA_902826055.1 uncultured Nitrosomonas sp.
GATGCCAATGACAAACTTGAGCAATCGCTTCCAAGTTTAATAAGGATAAGTTCTTGAACTCTTTAATAACAGAAAGAAATGCACAGGCGCGATCAGGAGAAATATGTCGTGTGGTCAATTTAATCCTTTCAAATTGTGTGAATAAAATTTTTGAGCTCACATCGTATTCTATATGAGAATGCCTTCACTTAAAATTTTCAATAATTTCACGTTACATTGAGTTTAAAAAATCTCGCATACAAATCACGATATCGAAATATAATGAAATGAAATTTTTTATTCTCAAGCTTTAAGAATTAGAAACAAACGACTTATAAAACGGATGTAAGAAGGAGGGATTTCATGTCAAATTGTATATCAGTAGAAGTGCACTTGGCCAAATTTGGAGTTAACATTCAACAAGCAAATGATTTCATTAATTCAAATCTTCATAAACCTGAAGAAATATTTCAGGCTGCAAGAGATTATGGCGTTACAACCCAGATGCTCAGTGAGCTATCTGGCTATTCTATGCACGATATTAGCGAATATTTTAAAACTATCGATCTAGAAACTAAAGACTTAGATGATCCATTTATACTTGTAAATTCCGATTTAAATTCTTTAGAATCTTTAGTAAGCCTTAATACCAGGGAAGGCATTCTCTCAAATGCTTCCCTGCATGCAGCAACCATACAAAAAATTCATGAATTATTTAAGGATGACCCGGAAAAAATACCTGTAAAAATAGATGATTATGAAATCATGTTCAACTTAGGACCGCCTAGATCTTATCAAGACGATGATGGAATTTATGACGCGAGCGAACTAGGGGTTTGTAACTTGGCTAGCGTTACCGCAACACCTGAAAGCTTAGAATCTTTATTCAACGGCTCCTTAATCAATATTTTTTCAGTACTTGATGACAATGAATTGAATCTTATCAATGGCTCTTCAAATAAGGATAGTGAAGAATACCAAGCACTACTCATCTCTTCTTTAAGTACACCATCTTCAATTATCAGAAGTGATGCGGATATTGTTAGTCTAATAACAAATGAGACAATTAAAATTGTTGAAACTTACTGGGATATTGGTGATGTAGAAGATGATCTGGATGGCATACTTGATTATAGTTACTTGGGATTAGCAACAGTTTAAGAGCCTTAGTTTAAATACAGAACGTTTTCCCACCCAAAAATTGGGTGGGAAACTATCAAATTAACAATCTTGATCCCTTATATACACACACTCTTCTTTACCAGTCCCTGTGCTGACTTTGCATTGTTTGCATGGGTTTTGCCTATAAGTAACTACAGTCCACGCATTTAGACTTGTAATGCTACTTTTGGGAAGCGGAAAGCTAACATCAGGATTTACATAATTCTTATTCGCTATAACTAGTTTTCCTTCCCCAGTCATATAATCGTTTAGAACGGCAAACCCAAGATTATCAATTCCTCCGGCTTTACTTAGCTCATCGAAAAGTTCCTTCTCAATTTGAAGTGGCCTGGCAACTTTATCTGAAGCTACCTGTTTTGCATCATTTTTATCGTTAACTCTACAAATTAATTCCGATAAATCAGGATGATTTTGATTATCTATGGAAATATATGTGCACGAATTATATTCCGTATCGTTTAATTGAATTCCTGAAAGTCCAAGTACTGATACTGCTGATACTTCTTTAATTTCTTTAGCATTTTCACCTTTTATACTATATGTATTTTCCACTTCCTTGCATTTCTTAGGATCTTTACAATTTTCTTTTTCAGTCTCACGTGACAGGAATTTTACTTGCTCATTATTACTATCAAAAAGTGTTACAAACCCAATTTTTGTATTTGTTGTATTAGGCTTCTCAAGTTTCTCGACAAGATCGATTGGAACAGGTTTTGAGCAACCAATTAAAACAAGTGTTAGCGAAAAGAATGAAATCATGACAAACAATCGAACAGTACATAACATTTTATTTCTCCCCCTCATTTAGAAATTAAAGGTAACACGAGCAAAGATTGTCCGTGTTGGTACAAAACGTGAATCAACAGCCTGGGATGTTGAATAATTTATGTGCTGAAAAAGAAAATGTTCATCAAACAAATTTCTTGCTTCCAAACTTAAAATCCCTCTACGATTGGGAAGCCGATAACCCAACGATGCATCTATCAGGAAATATTTCTCAGTACCTTCATTTTCTACATTTCCTTCACGTTTTACTTTCTGGCGAACGAATGTGCCAGTTAAGTTAGCAAAAATCCCGTTCTCGCTAAAATAATCAATACCGATAGGAACACTCAAAGTGTCAATTAGTTGTAGTTTATCAAGTGGCCTAGAAAATCTCTCAAACCGTGCTTCGCTTCTTGCGGTCCAGTTTTTGTGCAGTATCCCATATAGGTAGCCGTAATATAAGCTTTCGTCATGATCCAAGAAATTACCGTTACCAGAAAATCTTGGTGAACTTAAATCTCGTTTTGAAATTTCAAATCCACTAAAAATTTTATTTTGATAGTGCCCATCAAATCCTACTCCCATGCGACGAGATTTTGTTCCGTTAATATCATCAAATAATTGATTAAATCCTGCTACTTGGGTAGGTTCGATAGTCTGGTTTGTAGCTAAAGGGGATTTAATTGATTCAAACCAAGCCATTCGTAGTCGTAGATTACTAATAATATTCCACTGAAAACCAAATTTAGGGTTAAATCCATCACTCGATGGCAAGCCAGTTTCATTATAGGAATCATAGCTAAAGCCCACGGTTGTATTTATATTTGGGATAAAGTTTAGATTGACATAGATATATCCATTAGTTTTATCTCTATTTCCATCTGAATGTGTGCAACAACTAGTTGTTTTGTTGTTTATGGCACTTATCTGTTGTGTTTTTTGATCAAAGCTTGTTCGAAAAACGCCAGAACCGGTTATCACATTCACCCAGTGATTACGAAATTGATGTTGAATTTCGGTTTGATATGATTCAATCTTTGAATTAATAAGTGGGGATGTTAGCGGAAACGGATTGTTGATTTCCTGAAGCTTTCTATCATTAAACTGTCCCGAAAAAATAATATGCTGATTAGGCATTAGATCATACTTAGCACCTATGCGTACCGAGTTGTCATGAATTTTCTGGTGTATTCTATTTTGTGCGGCCCGAGGATTAGTATTATCGCTCTCAAAATTAAGTAACAAATTACCCTGATCAGTTGACCGAGTTCGTATCTCGGCCTGAATATTCAACCTGGAAGTTAGTGCATGTTGTACAAAAGCATTGAGAATATCGTGATTTTGATTGTTATTAGTGCGAAATCCATTGGATTCATAATGAAACTGCCCTAAACTTATAGAAGTACTTTGATAAAGCTTTGAAAAAGCCAGTTCATTTCCCACCGTGTCGTTTCCACCAATTATTCCAGAAGCAACCAGTTGCGGTTTGCTGCGCTCCATTAATGGCGCAAATTCATTGAATCCTGGGGAGGATGGGCCTGTATTGGTAATGATATTGAGATCGGCTACGGCCATATGTGGTTGTACCGGGTTAACATTAATAGGTTGCAGTAACTGAGCTTGCAGCAATTCACTAACTCGTGCCGCTTCATGCCTTGGAGTGTTGGCATAAATATCTGAAAGAAATCGATGCGCTGAGTGATTTGCAGGATCGAAGCTCAGTGATTTTGCCGTTTCCATGATTGCGCGCTTTTCAAATCCTAAATTTTCAAAAATGCGTGCTAAGCTGGAGCCCCGAGCTGCTTCATCGCGGTCAAGGAGGAATTTGGAGCGATATACCGCACGATTGTTGTTCAGTTCTATGGATTTTTGGATATCCCTCAACGCTTCAATAGGGCGATTTTGCGTCTGTTTCTGAATCGCATCATAAAACCATGGCGTTGGATCTTTCGGATCGCGCTCTTTGGCGAGATCAAACTGGGTGCTCGACAATGAATAACGTTTCTCCTCGAAATATGCTTTTCCTAGGTAACTGCGGATTAGCGAATTAGCAGGATCAAGACTCGCAGCAATTTCGAGTTCGATGCGACCATTATCCAAATCCCCCTCGCGTATCAAAGCAATCCCCAAACCCAGTCTCGGCATCGGATCAGTTTGATCAAGAGCAATTGCTTGTATAAAAGTTTTCTTTGCTGTTTCAATTTCGACTTGTAGCAATTGTGCAAAACCAAGTATGGTATGCGTTTTAGCCAGGCTAGAATCCAAACGCACTGCATGTTGCGCTGCATTCAACGCACGGTCTAAGTCTCCCAGAGACATATGCAACTCAGCCGATCTTGCCCACGCAAGCGTATTTTGTGGATCAAGTGTAAGGGCTTTTTGTACACTTTCCAGCGCCGCCTCGATTTCAAAGTGCGCCTGTTGCGTATAGGATAACGTAAGATGTGCAGCGACTGATTCCGGATTGAGCGTAACTGCTTTAGTAGCTAGGTCAAGTGCTTTATTTTTCTCATTTTGCACCACCGCAATGACCGCAAGCAGTGCGTGTCCGTCACTGTTATTCGGTTCCAGTTGCAGCACTTGTTGAATAGCTTTACTGGCTTCATCCGCTTGTCCTACAGTCAGTAAATGGCTCGCTTGACGAATCAAGGCACTCATACCACTCTTATCTTCCAATTGATTGTCCCGCAAGTAACTCAAGATAGCTGGATAATAGAGCGCCCATTGCACGGCATCTATTGGACGAACAATGATTTCTTTATGCGGTGCTTGCCCATTGTAGGTAATGGCCCCTTCATGATCGTTTAGAGCAATATTACCAAAATCGTTAGTGACCGCTACCCTACCCTCATAAACAACAACTTTAGCACTATCCTCATGCAGGCCAACAAAAAATTCTGTTCCCTCAACACTGGCATTGACAAACGGCGTTCTTATTTTGAATGGCTTGGGTGTGCGTGTAATGATATGTATCGCACCTTCGAATAAATCCATTAGCCAACTGTCGTTTTCTTTGGGTAGATCCGGAAAGGTAATACTTGTCTTCTGATCAAGCCGCAGCATACTATCGTTACTTAAGCGCAATGCCGCACGGCTATGGGATCGAGCGCGGATCATATCGCCTGCACAAAGAATGGTATCCCGGCTAGCTGGTTGCCAAGTAATCTCTTGAGCCTTGCGCAGTTCGATCATGCCCTGCATGGATACAATGCGCGCAACCTGTAACTGACACGATCCTGCGGTATAAGCTTTATTGATATACCCTCCCCACAATGTCACCGTGATAACACCAGCAACTATTATTAACCGTTTGTTGCGACACCAGTCTACCGCAATTGTCCAGCAAATCTTCATTTTTAATCTTTCTTTGCTTGTGTCGATTATGGGGTAAACACGAACTTACTCCTCTAAATTACTTAAAGAGTACTAAATCTTAACCACCTTTATTTAGGAATCAAGCTACATCCCAGCCTTGCAATTTTTTATGAACGCTAAATCTTATAAAGATTGCTACCAGTATAGTTAAAAACCGTCTTTAAAAATGTGAGAATTCTCACATACAAAACCATTGCATCCACTTTTAAAAGCAATTGGTTATTTACTGTCTATCCTTGAAACTGGCCAAGAATCACAAGGCGTATTTTCTCTGTAGTGTAAACACAAAGAAAGAAAATACTGCGCCGGACCATCCTTAGGAAATACTTCCAGAATCTCCAAGAAGTCTTCACACGCTTCATTCCATCGTTTCAATTGATAAGCATTTAAGGCACGGGCAAAAATTTCACATAACCATAACTGTTCTTGAGTGGCTAATTGGAGATGCGTAATAAGTTCAAATAATTTCACGGGCCTCACTCTTCCAGGTAATAAAAAATCACCTAAAGGGCGTATCAGAAAACTTTTCAAGTCACTCGCTACAGTTTCTGATAACAAGATATGGGTTTTGAGAATCTTGTTCGCGTTCTGAATCCGACTTGCTGTATTCACAACATCACCAGTAACTCTGTAAGCGCCATCCTTTTCATTCAAAGACATACCGCCAAAATGTAATCCAATCCGGGTTGGCAGGGGCACTGTGTTAGGCTTATTGAAATACGCAATGGCAAAGTTTAGATCGAGCGACGCTTGGCACGCGTGTATCCGAATATCTGAATTTACCGATTTTTTACTCCATTGGAAAAATTTCCGGGTTACTGGATTCACAGACTCAGAAAGCCAGATAGAAAGTGATGAATCTCCCGTAGTATCCATAACCCTTCCCCGATGAAGACTAACCGCACTCCTCAATACCGCGCGGTATTCATTCATTAATCTTTCGAGATCGGAGGGATCCATTGCTTCAGATACGGTGGTATAGCCTTCGATATCCGTAGCAAGGCATACCCCTAAAAATCTTCCTTCATCCTCATCAATAATTCGATCCAGTATTTCATCTGGACCTGAACTGCCCAGAAAATCCTCAAAAGAAAGGATTTTTAAAACCCAAACAACTATTAAAGTCAGTGCAACTTGTAAAATCGGAATAATAAGTGGCAACCAAATGACGGCTTCTTTAAAAAATGAATAGGCAATGAAGATATAGCTGACGGTAACTAAAACACCCAAAGCAATGGCTTTCCGCGAAGAAAGTACCAATAAGATAATACCGATCAACAAACCAAACAAGAATAAAAACACCGTACTGCCCACAAGCGGTAAAGGCCTGACAGGCTTGTTTTCTAATAAATTGGCGAAAGCCGTAGCAGCAATCTCGACACCGCTAATAAAAAGCCCATCTGGATTGGAAAATACCGTGTGGTAATCGTCGCGCACAATATCTTGCTCAGATTGAGTCGCACCTGAAAATCCAACAAAAACTACTTTGTCTTTAAAATCGATTGGTGTTGATGGATATTGTGCTAAATGGGGTTGTAACGCATGATGATAGGGAATTGTAATAATGCTGCGCGGAGGACCATAGAAATTGAGATAATTTTTTTCGTGGCTTGAATATAGATTCAGCAAAGATAGAATCATTTTCTTGGTGGCACTACTCAAATTCGAATCTATAGTGAGTCTAGCTTGCATTTTCTGCACGATCTGGGGTTGATGGGCAAAAATATGGCGCAGCTTGAAGACCAAGTCTTCGATATCATCCACATGCCGAGGCAATTGTTCTAGCGCTATTGGATCCACATCTTGTAACAACCGGATAAAATCGCCATATATTGGCATCGCAAACATCTGTAAGGCTATCACCGGCACTGTAGGCATATCCCCAGCGCTTGCTTTAAAAGTCCAATAATGATTGACCCTTTCTGTTTTAGGCACTGCAAAAGGCGCGCGTGCTTTTGCCGCATCTGCAATTAATGGCAACAGTTGGTCAGAACCTTCCTGGAAAATACGAGGGGATAGTTCATTATCCGAGGTGACAAATAATTCTACGTCTTGATAAGATAACCGTTCGGTTAAGACTACATTTCCTGCTGCCTTAATGGCATGTACCAACTGTTCATCGTGCTCGAATTGAGTACTTGGTGAATCAAAAATAAGATCAAAAATAATGACGCGGGCACCTGCTTGGACAAGCTTATCGATTAGGCGAGCATGAATGTCGCGGGGCCATAATCGGGGTTTAATCGATAGACCCAATTGCGTAGCTGACGGTTGATCAATTGCAACCACAATTACATCATTGGGCGCAGTAATTGCGCCGCGCATATGAAATAACCAGGATAAGCCAAGTTTTTCCTCAAGCCATAAGCCTGCGGGCGACAAATAAACAATGACACCTCCCACGCCAATGAGAAATCCGAAAAAAAGATGTTTAAGCCACTGAGTCACTATCGCATCTGCTTAAGAACATGTTTTTGACGAAAGCCACCATTGCTTAAGAAGGAAAAAACTAAAAAAATCTCATCTCGTAGATTACAACGCTGATGCAATTGTAATTTAGATACTTATGTAATAAAAACACTGCGCTATCAGTTGCTTGAATGTGCAGCACCACTATAGTGTGATATTCACAATTGTGTGAAAGAGTGGCAAAAATAATTCCGTTACTCTGATCTAATCGCACCTCAAACGGGAATGCGAAAGTGTTTGAAAAACCATTCATCACTACGTTCTCGTCGCTTGTTCCATGCAGCCCGATGTATCATCGTATCACTTTCCAGAAGCGCAAGTATTTGCTCAGAGAAATGCGGTGTATGCTTCAATGCATCGACAACACGAGCGAATCTTTCGGAAGTAAAATGCAGTAGAGCCGTGCGTAATCGGTTATAGATCAATTCGGGGGGGCGCACATGATAGGGAGGATGATCTCGGAACAGATGATGTACGACCACGCGCGGCTGCACAACAACTTGATAACCCATAAGCCAGCAACGCAGGCTCTGCTCTTCACCTTCACTACCAATATGCTTCATACCCGGATCATATTGACCAAAGGATAGGAAATCCTCGGTTCGTAATGCTTGGCAACCGCCTGGCAAAAGCGGCACTTGATGAATGTCGGATGAGCGTTGCGGAAGCCAAACCATATCAAGCGCTGGTGTTCCCCAACTACAACCGACGCCGATACCAGCACTCGGCCGAGTCAAGTCTGCAAAAGCACAACCCACCATGGCAATGGTCGGATCTGATAGTGGCGCAACCAATCCTTCCAACCAGTTTTGCGGCGTGTAGCAATGAGCATCGATAAACACGATATACTGTCCTTTCGCTTCGCGCCCACCTAAATTACGTGCCCGTCCTGGACCCTGCCGCTCACCCGCAACAATTTTTAGTCGCGGATCACCACAAAGCTGCAAAAGGCTCCTGATCGAATGATCGGTTGAACCATCGTCAACGACGATAATTTCAAAGTCAAACGCTCCATTACTATTGGTGAGAATCCAATAGACTGTATAGGCAAGATAAGCCCCTTCGTTACGAGTCGGAATAACAATAGTAACTTGTGGCACTGTCATTGCTTTGTTTTGCCCCACCAATTGACCCAGAATCTACACATCGAAAAACTGTAAGCATTAACTGCACGATTGCGGCATGCGCATACGAATATTCATATCAATGGAAGGCGAACGCGCTGGCGGAATGCACAACGTCGATGCCGCCGTGACGCCGGCATACGGCAGTGAAAACAAGGGAATATAACGAATGATGGGGGCACAGCCGGGAAAAACGCTCGCCTCATAGATAATAGCTTGATGATTAGCAGGATAATATTGCGCAAGTCGTTCCATGAGCAGAGGCATCGACGACGTATCATAAGCACCGGATTTAAACGACCAGTCTCCCAAAACCCCGATCTGCCAAAGAATAACGGTACTAGATGTGTCGATAATACGCCCATTGATCATAAAATCGGTCGCTTCGTAGGACTGGCAACCTGTCATCGCGGGATCTATGCCAACATCGGCGAAGAGACAGTCTTCAGCAGAAATCCCCGGTAACATACGTGCTTCATAACCATCGGCGCGTGCACGCCGAATGGCTTCATGTGCGGGCCACGCAAAAACGCCCGGATGACCATAGAGCGCCACGCAAGTTTTTAGACCTGCACGTACACATTCGAGCATACGTTGAATCATCTGCTCATAGGTTTCAGCCCGCGGCTTGCCTTCAGCGTAAAAACCGAACAGCGATTCAGCACCATCCTTATTAAGGCTTTGCACGACATGTTCGGCAATCGGATCACCGACACAGTAAAGCAGTTTCTCGGCATTCTTCATCGAAGCAATGCTTTCAACCGTAAGTTGACCGATGACCCTAATACCAGTTCCGACTGCTATTAGGGATCCACGCTTTATTTCTTCTTTTTCCGGCACTGCCATTGTAATTTTTCCTCGTTTTTTCTAAAAAACAATACACAATTTCTCGTGCGAAAATCTTATGGATTCGGATTCTTACGGATCTTGCTTACACTTCCTTGCTCCTTCTTGGAAGATGGTGAAGAAACAGGTTGCTGCGGCGCCGCCTGACAGGATGCAGCATCCACTCCCGCAGCGCTGGACGGTATACCGGCAACCGTGTTCCACATCAATAACTGGCTATAATAGTTCAGAAACCACTGTGCAACGACAGGGTCGGAAGACAATATATCCATGACAGTTTCTGCATTCTGCCGCGATTTCTCAAGCGCTTCTTCATGAGCGGCAGCGTTACCCATAATCGCAACATGTACTCTCAATGGGTCGCCGCTCATCAGCGCCACTTGTGCTTTTGCTTCGATGTTCTCGCGTTCCATGGTCACTTTAGGATCTTGTAGATAGTCGCTCAATGTTTGCGGCTCTACAGCTAATTTAGTCAGAAAATCCAGAATTTCCCTACTCATTTCCACTGTCATTTTGCGCTCGCGTTATCGTTATGTTAACCAAATTGTGACGGTACCGTAAACTGTGGTGGTATCGTGAACTGCGG
>CADEDJ010000072.1 GCA_902826055.1 uncultured Nitrosomonas sp.
CAGCTTATACTCATTAGTCATAAAAACACAAACTATCCCATGTATAACCTATGACTGAATTTACATACAATAACTGAAAATCTTGCCAGCATACATTCATCATGACCGAACCCGCTGAAAATAATAATCAGGAAAATACGCCGACTCCGTTGGAACAAGTTACTTATTTGTTACAGAAATACAAACTGGTTGAAGGTTTTGTTCAAGACACGTCGGATGAGTCACTTACTGAATCGCCAGTACAAAAACAAAATCTGACTGAGTTGCATGATTTTTTAAATCAGCTTCACCCGGCAGATATCGCTCATATCCTTGAAGCTTTGCCATTAGAAGATCGGCTTTTAATTTGGAGTATGGTAAAAGCAGAACATGATGGCGAAGTTTTATTAGAAGCTTCCGATGCCGTTCGTGCTACGCTGATAACTGATATGGGTAGCCATGAATTGGTTGCTGCGACGGAATATCTTAATACCGATGAAATTGCGGATCTGGCACCTGATTTACCGCAAGAAGTAATTGATGATGTTTTCCGGTCGCTACCTATCGCAGAACGAGAACAACTGCGATCAGCCATGTCGTACCCAGAAGATTCCGTGGGTGCATTGATGGATTTCAATGCCATTACCATACGCGAAGATGTCCGCCTAGAAGTCGTACTGCGTTACTTACGTCGCCTTGATGAAATGCCGGATCATACCGATCAACTGTTTGTGGTAGACAGGGATGAACAATTAAAAGGTGTATTACTTATTAATCGATTACTAGTCAGTGATCCAGATACTCTTGTTGCTGAAGTTATGGCAAAAGAAATGATCAAATTACATCCCAATGATGTTGCACAGCAAGCTGCCAACGCTTTTGAACGTTATGATCTGGTATCTGCTTCGGTAGTTGATGAAAACGACAAATTACTGGGCCGTGTCACCGTTGATACGGTCATTGATTTTATTCGCGATAAGGCTGAGAGCGAAGCATTGAATTTAGCTGGCTTGAGTAAAGATGAAGATCTTTTCGCACCGGTGTTAAAAAGTGTCAAGAATCGTTGGGTTTGGTTGGCTATTAATTTAGTCACTGCATTTATAGCATCCCGCGTCATTGGTTTTTTTGAAGATTCTATCGAGAAATTGGTAGCATTGGCCGCTCTCATGCCTATTATTGCCGGTATTGGAGGTAACTCAGGCAACCAAACTATCACAATGATTGTACGAGCATTGGCGCTTGATCAAATCAGTACTCGCAGTACTTGGAAATTAATCTTTAAGGAAATTGGTGTAAGCGCGGTCAATGGCTTAATTTGGGGAACAATTGTTGGCCTGCTGACATTCGCCATTTATCAAAGCCCTCAACTGGGATTGGTGATGGGGATAGCGATGGTACTTAATTTATTGCTAGCTGCATTACTTGGCGTATTAATACCACTGACATTGCGAAATTTTGGCCACGATCCTGCCATTGGCTCCAGTGTAATGATTACTGCGGTGACCGATAGTGGAGGATTTTTTATCTTTCTGAGCTTAGCCACTATCTTTTTATTGTGAATAAATAACAAAAACTCACTGACAAAAAACGACAAGCCTGGGAAAACTGTCAATTGATGGTTTTTCCAGGCTCTAAAAATGTGTAATAAAATCACTTAATTTTTCTGGTACGCAATTTAAAGCTTACCAAAGCCAAACCTGCCAACAGCATTGCATAAGTTTCTGGTTCTGGAATCGGACTAATATTGGTAAATACAAATGTTTCATCGTCATAATCGAAATCGCCACCTCGGTACAAGTCTTCAAAACCAACATAAGTGCCTGCAGGAACGTTATTTAGATGATCCCCCAAGAATGCTGTGGAGTAAACATGATTTAAGTCATCGGAATTTGCTAACGGATCCGAATACCAGGTATTTCCTGTAGTCAGTACATTTAACTGAAAGGTAATGCTATCTCCCTCATTTACAAAACCAAGATTCACAAAATCGCCAATCCCGGAGGTGTGATTGTTCAAAACGCCCGCTGATGTTTCTGGCGTTATCACACCATTTACCAGCATTGTTAATGTATTGGTATAAGCAGCTGTTGATCCGTAGAAGTATGCGTGAATTTCACCTGTAGAAGTTGCTGTGAATGTATATAAATCGTTATTTTCTACACCTAAATTCGAATAAGGGACCGTATCAGCTTTTCCATGAAGGGGGACCAAAATGCTAAACCCAAAAACAGCTAGGGTAGCGATCAACTGTATTAAATTTTTCATGACTTGATCTCCATTATTTAATCAACATAATAAATAAAATTGCTTAAACATCAGTTACATAAGATCGACGTATGCTACACACCTTTATTGCGGATTAATAGAGAAATATGTCATAAAATCAGTAGGATAATTTCACTAGCCCATTCAGGATGTCTTCACTAACTTAAAGCAGGACAAATATCCTAAAAAATATCTTTGCACTATAAAAAAATATGTTGTATCGCTTGATTACTCAATGCTTAAACGAGTGGAAATTACTTTTGCGAATAAAAGCATTAAGCATTAAAGAATGGGGAAGAAAAAAGATCGAATCACTTATCAAAACAACTTGACGCTAGAACAATCGAAGCAATTTGATTTTCCGGTGCATAAGTTATTACAAAGTTCACGCGTTAATATTAAGTTAATGTGTGACGATAATATGACTTTAATCCTACATCACACAGCCATGATGAAAACTGAAGCGCATCAAATATCACTGGACTCATCAACAATCACACGCATTTTGGCATTAGTGGCGCTGTTATTGATTACTGCGAGCATAACCGGACAAATTTCCAAATTTATGTTTGCAGACGATTACCTTAAATCACTTATCCGCCTTTTCAATGTTGATGAGGAACGAAACATACCAACTTATTTTTCTATGCTATTGATGATTTTCATTGCCTCACTGCTTGCTTTCATCGCTACACTTAATAGTAAATTGGGACTTCCGCATGTATCAAAATGGGTTGTCCTTTCATGCGGATTCTTGTGTATGGCCTATGATGAAGTATTTCAAATTCATGAAAAATTAATCTGGCCGTTCAGAGAGCTGCTGGGTGATAGTAATCTCGGAGCCTTTTATTTTGCTTGGGTTATTCCTGGTATAACAATTGTAATTGTCAGCGGATTGTTCTTTCTCAGATTTTTGTTACATCTTCCTACACTCGTAAGATTTAGATTTCTGTTCGCTGCAACGCTTTATATCGGAGGAGCTATCGGGTTAGAGCTTGTTGGCGGTCAACACGCTGAATTTCATGGAGAGGGAAATTTTCTTTATAGTATGATAACGACCATTGAAGAAAGCTTAGAGATTTTTGGCTTGATTTTCTTCATTTGGACACTACTAAAATATTGCGAAGAATATTATCAAAAAGTGCAACTGCATTTTTCAACTTAAAAGAAATCCCACTCTCCAAAAAACACTATCTTACTTTGTTTTTTTATTAAAAATCATTAAGCAATACAATTTGTTAAGCACAAATCTATTAAAGCAAGTCGTCCTACAGAATTGGACTACATTCTGCTCATCCACTGTAATTCTATTTCAAGCGAAAAAATCACGTGCCAGCTCTCGATTCGAGTATGCTACACGACCATTTAACACATAACAGCAAATTATGAAGTCTTATCAACTTTTTGCCACCACGCCAAAAGCAATGGAAGGCATTCTCGCCAATGAAATTCAAGCACTTGGCGGGAAAAATGTGCAGCAAAAAATGGCCGGAGTTGCTTTCCAAGGCAATTTGGCAATGGCCTATACCGCCTGTCTATGGTCGCGCACAGCTAGCCGCATCTTATTGCTGCTGGGAAACTTCACCGTTCAATCGCAGCAGGATCTTTATAACGGCGTTCAATCCATCGATTGGTCCGAGCACCTGGATCCTGACAACACTTTAGCCGTATCGTTTAACAGTAAAAATAATGCGGCAATCAACAACACCCTCTTCGGCGTGCAAAAAGTGAAAGACGCTATCGTCGATCAGATGCGTGCCACGTTTGGTGTTCGCCCTAATATTGATACTGAATGTCCCGACATCCGTGTCAATGTTTATCTGCACAACGACACTGCACAATTAAGTCTGGATTTATCCGGTGAAAGTTCGCATAAGCGCGGTTATCGTGACATTAACATCGTAGCGCCGATCAAAGAAAATCTGGCAGCGGCGATTTTGCTACGTGCCGGTTGGCCGGAAATCGCCGCACAAGGTGGCTCACTACTTGATCCGATGTGTGGCTCCGCCACTTTGCTGATTGAAGGCGCGTTTATTGCTGGCGATATCGCACCCGGTTTGCAGCGCGATTATTTCGGTTTTTTAGGCTGGAAGCAGCATAGCACTGCACTTTGGCAAACTATCTTGGGTGAAGCGGAGCAACGGCGCCAAGCAGGTTTAACGAAATTGCCGATGATTGTCGGTTTCGACCAGGATCGGCGTACCGTCTCTGCCGCTTTGCAACATGTTGACAACGCCGGCTTGTCAGGCAAAATCCATATTGAAAAACGTTGCATCGCCGATGCTTGCGCAAAAGAGAGCTGGCCGAAAGGTTTGATTGTATGCAATCCACCTTATGGTGAACGGCTCGGTGATGAAGAACAAACCAGCGCACTGTATCGTCAATTTGGGGAGATAATGAAGCAGCGTTTTAGCGGTTGGCAGGCAGCGGTAATCATTGCAAATCCTGAATTGGGCTTCCGCTTGGGTATCCGTTCGCAAAAGCCGGTTACGTTGTTTAACGGCGCGTTAGAATGTAAGTTATTGCGCTTATCCATTGAACCAGAAGCTTTCTTTGAACCAAAAATTAAATCCCCGCAAGAACGCATTGAACAAATCAGCCGCAGCGCACAAAGCGGGCAGTCGGACAATCAAAGCGACATGTTTGCTAACCGCTTGCGTAAGAATCTGAAAAAACTGTCCAACTGGGTCAAAAAAAATGACGTGCATTGTTACCGGCTATATGATGCTGATCTGCCGGAATACGCCGTCGCGGTCGATATCTATCAAGGCGAACAAACCTGGGTCAACGTTCAGGAATACGAAGCACCCAAAACAATCGATCCCCTGAAGGCTAATCAACGGCTCACGGGGGTATTGAGAGAAATATCCAACGTCTTAAAAATTCCTGCCGAGCATGTGTTTCTAAAAATACGCCGCAAGCAAAAAAATACCGAACAATACGAAAAACAAGGTGATGCTGGCCACTTTCATGTCGTTGAAGAAAACGGTTGCAAATTTTGGGTAAATTTCGAGGATTACTTGGATACCGGCCTTTTTCTCGACCACCGGCCGATGCGATTACTGCTTCAACAACACGCCAAGGGCAAGCGCTTTTTGAATTTATTTTCTTATACGGGTGCTGCTACGGTACATGCAATAATCGGCGGTGCAGTGACGAGCGTCACAGTCGATATGTCGAACACCTATCTGGATTGGGCAAAAAGAAACTTCAATCTCAACGGCATTCGTGGCAATCACCAGTTGGTGCGTGCCGACTGCCTGCAATGGCTAACCGAACACATCAAGGCAAAACAAAAACCGCAGTTTGATCTGATCTTTGTCGATCCACCCACTTTTTCCAATTCCAAGAAAATGGACGAAGTCTTCGATATCCAAAGAGATCATGTGCAACTGATTCGCAACGCCGCAAGCCTGCTGGCACGCAATGGCATATTGTATTTTTCAACCAACTTCCGCCGATTCAAAATGAATAAGGAAGCATTAGCAGATTTAATGATTGAAGATATTAGCCAGGCGATGATACCTATAGATTTTGCACGCGATAGCAAGATCCACCAATGCTGGAAAATTTCTCGATAAATTTTGTTGAATAATGAATACCGCTGAATTTTTGCTATGGCCGCACGCTTTCCCACAATTTCTGCAAGCGCTTGACTGAAACCGGATAAGGTGTCTTTAATTCTTGCGCAAACAAGGATATGCGCAACTCCTCAACTTGCCAGCGAAATTCATGCAGGTTTTTATCCACCACTGCTGTTTTTTGGTGCTTCTCCAGCCGCTGGCAATACTGCTGCCAGAGCGCGGCTATTTCCATGCTGTTGCGCAGATCGCGTTCTGGATTGGCTGGGAATTTTTCTATACGCAGTAACATGCCTTTCAAATAACGCGGTACATGCGACAAGCGCTGCCACGGGGTATGGCTCAGAAATCCGGGATAAACAAGGTTATTGAGTTGGTCGTTAAGATCATTTTTAATGATGTCTATGCGTATCGTTGATAGCTTTCCCATAAGGATTTGATATTCAGCGCCAATTAGTTGTAACAAGCGCGCGAGCACTGATGCAACCTCCGGCAGACGATTTCTTGCCCGCTGGCATTGTGCTGCAAATTCGGATTCACTGCGGGGTAACGGATCGTCCGCCAGCAATGCCCGGTCGATAATGGCATTGAGCATATCCTGCTTCAAATCGCCAGGATTAATCCGCGTAGTCAATTGCATCGCGGCTTGTTTCAATCCTGGCAGGCTTTTCTCCAATTGCTTGAGTTGCTCTTTCAGCGCCAAACACAGTAATCGTCTGACACCCAAGCGCATCGCACTGTCTGCCGCCTCAGTGGTATCGAATACACGGATAGCTACATCCTCGGTTTGATCGACTAAAGCCGGATAGCCTTGCAACTGCTGGCCATTGCGTTCAAATACGATAATCGTAGGTAAGTCGGCAAAATCCCAACGGGAAATATGATCGCGTTCAATGGCAATTTTTTTATGTTCGCGATCGCGTTTCATAAAGTCCTGCTGCGCCGCATTACCGAGTTGCATCTGCAATGCGCTCAAATCGCGGCTCATTGCCAATTCCTCCCCGGCATCGTCGACAACCTGGATATTCATGCGCAGGTGCATGGGGATATCTGCAGCACGCCAAGTTTCGGGCGGTACGGTTAGCGTGGTCTTGCGTAAAATAAATTGTTCCAGGCTATTCTCTAACGACAGTGAATTTCCGCTATTCGCATGTCTTTCCAGGAATTCGGTAACCGCTTGCGGCAATGGCACCAACATGCGGCGGATCTGCTTAGGCAATGCTTTGAAGTACCACGTCACCTTGTCGCGAATCAAGCCAGGCACCAGATAATCCAACTGACGGGCATCCAGCCGGTTTAGCAGCGGCAGCGGCACCCGGACTGTCACGCCATCCAGTACATGGCTGGGATCAAAACGGTAAACCAGTGGTAATTCATTGCCATCCGGTAAGGTCAAATTTTCCGGAAACTGCACTTCCGTAATGTCATGCGCCCCATGGCGCATCAGTTGTTCACGCTGGAGAAAAAGCACTTGGGGATTGTGCTGTTCGGCTTGTTTGCGCCATTTCTCAAATCCCGCGCCATTGATGATTTTATGCGGAATGATGGCATCGTAGAATGCAAAAATTTGCTGCTCATCAACCAGCACATCCTGCCGCCGCGCTTTGTGCTCCAGTTCCTCGATGCCATGGATCAGCGCCTGGTTATGCACGAAAAAAGCTGCATCAGTGACATATTCACCAGCCACCAGCGCGGAACGGATGAAAATTTCGCGCGCTTCCTTAGGATTAATCGAGCCGTAATGAACGGTTCGCTTTGGAACAATAACCAAGCCATACAACGTGACACGCTCAAAAACCATTACTTGCGCCTGTTTTTTTTCCCAATGCGGATCGAAATACTGTTTCTTGCATAAATTTCCCGCAATTCTTTCCAACCACACTGGATCAATCCGCGCCACACAGCGTGCATACAATTTACTAGTTTCAACCAGCTCTGCCGCAACCACCCATTTAGCCTTACCTTTTTTCAGCACCGACGCGGGAAAAATCGCGAATTTGATGCCGCGAGCACCTGCATATTCGCCTTCTTTCTCGGTTTTGAAACCGATATTGCCGAGCAATCCCGATAGCAAGGCACGGTGAATTTCATCGTAGCTGGCTGGAATCTCATTAGGTTTATAACCCAGCTCAGTCATCAAAACGTGCAACTGGCCATGAATTTCTCGCCATTCGCGTAACCGCCGATACGACAGGAAATGCTCGCGGCAATGCGCGATCAATTTGCGGGTGGATTTTTTATGTTTCAACAAATCATCGAAATAATCCCACAGCTTCAAGTACGCCAGAAAATCCGAGCGCTCATCGGTAAAACGCCGGTGCGCATTGTCTGCCGCAGCCTGATGCTCAAACGGCCGGTCGCGCGGGTCCTGCAAACTCAGTGCTGCTGCGATGATAAGGATCTCGCGCAGGCAATTTTCCTGCTTCGCCGCCAGAATCATGCGGGCAATTTTCGGATCGATCGGAAATTTCGACAAACGCCAGCCAATCGCAGTCAATTGCTTGTTTTCATCGACCGCTCCAAGTTCCGCTAACAACTGATAACCGTCGGCGATCATGCGCGGCGTCGGCGATTGCAGAAATGGAAAACTCTCCACGTCGCCAATTTTGAGTGACTTCATGCGTAAAATCACAGCGGCCAGTGATGAACGCAGAATTTCCGGATCGGTGAATTCAGGCCGTCCTTGATAATCTTGCTCCGCATATAAACGGATGCAAATTCCATTGGCCACCCGGCCGCAGCGCCCTGCCCTTTGATTGGCCGATGCGCGTGAAATTTTTTCCACCAGCAATTGTTCGACTTTATTGCGGTAACTGTAGCGGTTAATCCGCGCCAAACCGGTATCGATGACATAGTGAATCCCCGGCACGGTCAACGACGTCTCGGCGACATTGGTCGCCAGTACGATGCGGCGCGCACCCCCCGACTGGAATACCCGCTCCTGTTCGGCAAAAGACAAACGCGCAAACAACGGCAATATCTCCACCCCCGGCAGCCCCGGGCGCAAGCGGTCGAAATGGTGCTTACGCAAGGTTTCGGTTGTTTCACGGATTTCCCGCTCGCCCGGTAAAAAAACCAAAATATCCCCCGGCCCCAGCGCAATCAATTCATCGACGGCATGAATAATGGCGCGCTGCAAATCGCCATCATCCTCGTCATCGGCTGTGAGCGGACGGTAAAAAATTTCCACCGGGTATAGCCTACCGGTCACCTCGATCACCGGCGCATCATTGAAATGCTTGGAAAACCGCTGTGCATCGATGGTTGCGGAAGTCACAATCAGCTTCAGATCCGGCCGCTTGATCAATAACTGGCTGAGATACCCCAATAAAAAATCGATATTAAGGCTGCGCTCATGCGCTTCGTCGATGATCAACGTATCGTAAGCCTGCAACAGCGGATCGCCCTGCGTTTCCGCCAGCAAAATACCATCTGTCATCAATTTGATGTAAGAATCGGAACTTATTTTGTCGGTAAAGCGGATTTTGTATCCAACCGCTTGACCTAACGGACTCTTCAATTCTTCCGCAATGCGCGCCGCAACGGTACGCGCTGCAATACGCCGCGGCTGCGTATGCCCGATCAAGCCATGCACCCCGCGCTGCAACTCCAGGCAGATTTTGGGGATTTGTGTGGTTTTACCCGAACCCGTTTCACCACAGATGATCACCACTTGGTGATTCTCGATGGCCTGTTTGATCTCTTCACGGCGGGTGTTGACCGGCAGATCGTCGGAAAAGCTGGGCTTTAGTAGATTCAAATGTCGCCTAGCGACTACCTCGGGAGGAAATTTCTTCATAGAAATGTTGCAGAATCAGATCGTTTGTTACTAAAAACCATCTCAAATGATCTTCACAAATTATCCAGCGGACTGATAACACCCTTGCCGCCTTTATTCAAAACATGCGTATAAATCATCGTTGTTGAAACATCACTATGCCCCAGTAGCTCCTGCACCGTACGAATATCGTAGCCAGCTTGCAAAATATGTGTGGCGAAGCTGTGACGTAGCGTATGAGGCGATGTTGGCTTGACAATACCGGCCGCCAATGCCGCTTTCTTGACATAACGTTGCACTTGTTTTTCGTCAACATGATGGCGGCGCTCAACTTGGCTACGTGGATCAATCGAATATTTTC
>CADEDJ010000073.1 GCA_902826055.1 uncultured Nitrosomonas sp.
GGATGGTGAAGAAGAAGACGGCGACGAAGAGTAAGCTTGCTCCGCTGAAATAAAACAGAACACTTTAGAATGAATTTCTAGCGTAGTCAAAACCCGTACAAATTGTATTGTGCGGGTTTTTTGTTTCTGAGTTTGGTAGTTTTATATGGCGGATTCAAGTTTGAAGTGCTATTGTTTGTAGGTTATTCAAGGAAAAACTACAAAGCTATGAAGAACAACTATAATTAGCTTTGGTGAATTTATCAGAAAAATAGGAATCGAAAGTTATGTACAAATATAATTTCTTGAGATTTCATTTCTAATTTTTGTAAGTTATTTTTTATACTTTGCACGCATAGTATTAAGAATATATAAATAACTTAGTAAGTAATTGAGGAGGAGTAGTCAAAATATGTCTTTTGAGCAGCTCGGTTTATCAACCGATCTTTTGCGCGCAATTTCTGATCAAGGATACAAGAAACCAACGCCGATTCAAGAACAAGCGATACCAGTAATATTGAATGGTAGCGATGTAATGGGCGGCGCCCAGACAGGCACGGGAAAAACTGCGAGTTTTACCTTGCCAATGTTGCGAAGATTAGAGGTTTATGCGAATAGCAGCATGTCACCAGCGAAGCATCCTGTTCGTGCATTAATTTTAGTTCCAACCAGAGAGCTTGCTGTGCAAGTATATGAAAGTGTTAGAACTTATGCAAAGTATTTACCACTCAGAGCCACTGTTGTTTTCGGTGGGGTAAATATAGATGCACAGATTGAAGCCGTTCGTTTTGGTATTGAAATTTTGGTGGCAACTCCTGGTCGTTTATTAGACCACCTTCAACAAAAGACTTTGTCACTTAGTAAAGTTGAAATTTTAATATTAGATGAAGCCGATCGAATGCTTGACATGGGTTTTTTACCTGATATAAAACAAATTGTAGAAATGCTGCCTGAACGCAGACAGAACTTGATGTTTTCCGCTACTTTCTCTGGAGAAATTAAAAAACTTGCAAATAAGATATTGAATAAGCCTGTACTTATTGAAGTTGCAAAACAAAATTCAGTAAATGAAATGATTACACATGTTGTGCATCCGGTAGAATCTTGCAGAAAACAAGAGTTATTAATTTTCTTGATCAAGCAAAAAGAATTGCAACAAGTATTAGTTTTTACACGAACAAAACAAGGAGCAGATCGTTTGGCGCAATATTTGAATCGTCATGATATTGCGAGTGCTGCATTGCATGGAGATCGAAACCAGCTGCAGCGTAGCCAAGCATTGGGGAGTTTTAAGAATGGACTAACTCGAGTTCTAGTTGCTACTGATGTGGCGGCACGAGGACTTGATATTGATGAGTTGAGTTATGTGATTAATTTTGAATTGCCTAATACTCCTGAAGATTATATACATCGTATTGGCCGTACTGGGCGCGCAGGCGCCAAGGGCGTGGCAATTTCACTGGCATGTCAAGAAGAAAGCAAGTTATTAGCAGGTATCGAGAAATTGCTAAAAACTAAAATTAAGATAGAGGAAATTAGCGAGTTTGGAGCAACGAGACAACAATTACAAACTGTAGATTTATTAATCGAAGAAAAAAAAATCAAACGCACTAATTCGTCATCCAATAGAATTAAGCAACCTTCTTTTGCAAAACATAACAAATCAGCTACGATCCATTTTAAAAGTGAAGCGATAACCAAAAATACTCATCGTACGGAGAAATCTAAGGATCCACTGTTTACTCAACCCTATATATCGAAATTTTCTCATGTACAAGCTGCTCAAATAGAGAGTGAAAAGCAAATCGAGAGAAATATGCTGCATCGTAGAAGCTATGGATATTCAAATAAGCCATTACCTGCACTATTTATTCCATTAGTAATGAATAAACAAAAAAATTAGAAGGCTAAAAGTATAGCAGTATCTGTATATCCAATCTTGTGGTTTCTAACTTTGACTGAAACGATTAATTTCCCGGATCAAAGTTTAATAAAGTAAACTGGTTTAATTGTGTATTGGTTAACTGCATCTGGACATTACTGACGGTGTTGGTGGAACTGATGGTGACTGATGGGATATGTAATGTTCCGTTTGAACTCGAAAAAGTTGCAATGTTGATCGGTTTTGTAGGTAATGATGTAATACTTGTTGGATCAAGCTCAAATACTAAGTTTGGATTATCCTGAATCAATCGTAAGTTAACTTCGAATGCTTCATTTGTTCCAATATCAACAGCAAAGCTTAAAACTCCTTCACTAAATACACCTGTTGTATTAATTACTTCAACTTGATTAATCTGTACGAGATTGCTAACAAGCACAGTAGAGCCATTAAAATCTATTGTTGGTATTTCAGTGAAATTACCTCCCAGATTAGTTACTGGCAGTTTTCCGATAGCATCAATAATATTCATTCCATCAAAAATAATGCGTCCGAATACAGTAAATCCGCTATTCTGGGTATCCAGATTTCGTTCCCCTTGGTTATTATCAGCAAGATTTACGAACCACTGACTGGTTGCACTATTGGGATTTTCGGGAAGCTTTGCCATAGCAACGGTTCCGCGTGTATTAGAAATTTTAAATTCGTTGATTATCGGAGCAAATGTATTAACAGGAGCAATGGTTTTTCCATTGACTGCATCGACGATCTTAAAACCACCTCCCTGGATTATAAAACCAGGAACACTACGGTGAATGATTCCATTGTTATAAGCATCGGTAGTAATATAGTTAAGAAAGTTGGTTGTTGTAATTGGTGTTCGTGTTTCAAAAAGTTCTAAGCAAAACGGTCCAACGTTGGTGTTAAAACAAACAACTGGATTAGCCTGTGTAATAGATGTTATAAAAAATAAGCTGACAAATGATAAGAATTTAAAATATAGAGGAATTAAGCGCATAATAGTTAAGGGTATTGATATTGCAAAGTATGAAATTTTGCGACAGAAATTGGGACGAAGCAATTATTTTTTAAAATTATCAACTAAGTAAATATTTTAAAATTATCAACTAAGTAAATATAGTTAATAAGAAAGAGAAAGAATAGAAAAAAGTTATATTTGTGTTGTGTTAAGAAATAAATCTGCAAAGTGTAGTTGATGTAGCAAAGATTTTCAGTAGAATTTGGAGGATGGCGTTATTTATCAGAATTCTGTTAAAATCAAGAATTCTATAAAAGTATCAAGCAAGGAAAAGTTGTCATGGCTTATGTAGTAACTGAAAATTGCATTAAATGTAAATATACCGATTGTGTCGATGTATGTCCGGTAGATTGTTTTCGAGAGGGTCCTAATTTTTTAGTTATTGATCCGGATGAATGTATCGATTGCACATTATGTGTTGCAGAATGTCCTGTGGAAGCAATTTATGCTGAGGATGATGTGCCGGATGAGCAAACCCATTTTATTGATCTGAATGCTGAATTATCAAAAAAATGGCGGCCGATTATTGAGAAAAAAGATGCATTGCCAGATGCAGATGAGTGGGCGAGTGTTAAAGATAAGTTGGATCATTTACAACGCTAAACAACAATGGCGGTAATTTAGATACCGCATGTATGGCTTTTCACAATTCTCTGAAATTTCCTTCAATGAAGCTTTTAGGCGCATAAATGCCGGTGCTACGGTTATTACACCTAACCGTAGACTGGCATTGGCGCTAAAAGGAAAAATTAATCAAGCGCAAATCCATCGAAAAGCGTTAGTCTGGCATTCTTTCGATGTTTTGCCGTTTACAGCGTTCATTGAGCGTATTTACTTTGATACGCTTTATTCAGAACAAGCACCAAAATTCCCCTTGTTATTGACAGTAAGTCAGGAGCAGGCGCTGTGGGAATCAATAATTCAATTGTCTGAAGCAGGAAAGCTACTACTGCGTGTCTCCGAAACAGCACGGTCGGTTCGGGAAGCTTGGCATCTAGCACACGCATGGCAATTGAGCGGTAAGATTGAGAAATATTATCCAAATGATGACGGTAGGGCATTTCTAGACTGGACAAGCAGTTATCGCAGCAATACAACACGTAACGGACAAACAGATCAAGCGCGTATTTGTGATGTAATTACTGAACGATATGCCGCACTATCGATAAAAAAACCGTCCGCTGTAATCTGTTATGGCTTTAATATTTTTACACCACAGCAGATCGCTTTCTTAAATAAGCTCATTGCCACTGGGTGTGAGGTAGTAACTACCGGGACGGCATTTAATCGCTCGCAATCATTGAATATTGCTCAACGTGTTGAATATACCAGTAGCGATGAGGAAATTTACCACGCAGCCACCTGGGCGCGTACAAAAATTGAAGCGGATCCTACTGCCCGTATTGGTATCGTAGTACCGGCATTGGCAGATTACCGCAACAAGCTGACGCGCATTTTTCGGGCAGTCATGTATCCGGATATCAAGTTTGCTTTGCCTGGCGGTACGCATTCGGTTATGCCATTTAATGTCTCATTGGGCGTGCCATTGACGTCTTATCCATTGATCAGTGCTGCATTGCTCGTATTGACACTGCTTTATCGAGAAGTGGAATTTAACCGGGTAAGCCATTGGTTACGTTCCCCATTTCTGGTGGGAAGTGAAACGGAAATGGGGCAGCGGGCATGGTTGGATGCACGCATTCGCCGCAATGCTGAGCCTTTTATTAATCTAGACCGGTTGATAACACTGATACAGCAAGCCAATCCCCAAGTAAGCTGTCCAATTCTGTTACAGCGGTTATCCGCGTTAGCTGAATTTCGGCAGACACGGCTGCCGCAATCAGGAAGTCATGCCGTTTTGGCCCGATCTATTTCAGAAATATTGCAGACTATCGGTTTTCCCGGAGAGCGCAACCTCGATTCGACGGAATATCAGGTAGTAAAAAAATGGCAAGCATTGCTGGCAGATTTTACAACACTCGATCATGTCATGGCAGTTACTAGCTATCACCAAGCTGTCAGTCGTTTAAATTTCATGGCTGGCGAAACATTATTCCAGCCCGAGACACCTGATGTGCCCATTCAGATTCTCGGCGTATTGGAAGCGGCTGGAATGGATTTCGATCGCCTTTGGGTAATGGGGTTAACAGATGAACAGTGGCCTTTACGCACTCGCCCTAATCCGTTTTTACCGCTTGAATTGCAACGTAGGGCTAAATTGCCTTTCGCTTCGACATGGGAATCGCTCGCGTTCTGCCGGCAACTCACAAACGGATGGTTGTCTGGTTCAAAAGAAGTGATTTTGAGCAATCCGAAGTTTAGCGATAACGATGATAGACATGAATTGAAGCCAAGCGCGTTGATCAAATCGATTGCGCAGATTAGGCCGGTGTTTCCGGAGATTATGCGACATGGCGATCTGATTAAGCAAACTTGCGATTTACAGCAATTGATCGATAACCAAGCACCATCATTGGATAGTGATGAAGCAAGATTAAGTGTCAAAGGCGGCACGTCTGTCATAAAGGATTATGCCGCGTGTCCATTTCGAGCTTGGGCTAAACACCGGTTACAGATAGTGAGCTTAGAGCAACCGCATAGCGGCCTGAATGCAAAGGAAAGAGGCTCGTTGACACACCAGGTATTAGCATTGCTATGGCGGCAATTGAAAACCAAAGAAGCACTCGACACTATCACCGATGATGAGCTCGGAAGTGCGTTGAAAACAATTACACACGGTGTCGTGGCACAAATGCAGCAGTATAAGCCCGCAGCACTTTCCGGCCGACTTGCTCAGATCGAACAACGGCGGTTAGTACAATTGATACATGAATGGTTGCATGAAGAGAGAAAACGGGAGAATTTTGCGGTAATCGCGATTGAAGAGAAACGTTTCATTCAAATCGCCAATTTGGAACTGAGTGCTCGCCTGGACCGGGTGGATGAATTGGAAGACGGACAACATATCGTGATCGATTACAAAACCAGTAAGCAATCGGTTCAAGCCATGATCGGTGAACGTCCGGATGAACCGCAACTTCCACTATATCTGGTCATGACTGAAGCGGAACAACAGGCCGCCGGCGCTGCTTTTGCTTTCATTAAGCGCGGTGGAATGGGATTCGCCGCAATAACACAGGAAGTGGATTTACTGCCAGGTGTAAAGGATTTTAAGCAGTTAAACGGATGTAATCAATTTGGCACGTGGAAACAATTGCTTGAAGCTTGGCGGCAAAATCTGACAAACTTGGCTGCAGGTTTTTCAAGCGGCGAAGCAAGCGTCGCACCGAAGCATTTTCCGGTTACTTGTAACTACTGCGATTTGCAATTGTTTTGCCGGATTCATGAGCGTGGCCGCAAGGATTCGGTAGGGCAGGACGCAGAAAATGACTGATAGTTTAATCATACCCGATTTGACGGAACGAAATCGTGCACTGGATCCCGCGCAATCGTTCATTGTTCAGGCACCGGCCGGTTCTGGTAAGACCAGTCTGCTGATTCAGCGCTATCTCAAATTGCTGGCTTGCGTGGATGCGCCGGAAGAAATCGTGGCGATTACCTTTACACGGAAAGCTGCAGCGGAAATGCGCGCACGTATTTTGACCGCGTTGGAAGCAGGAAGAAGAGCTACTGCTGGGAGTGAAATAAGCAACTATGAAAAGCTGAATTATGACTTGGCGCACACTGCCTTGCAGTGCGATCAACGGGCTGGTTGGCATATTTTAGACAACCCGGAGCGATTGCGAATCCAGACCATCGATTCTTTTTGCGCTGCATTGACGCGGCAAATGCCAATATTGACGAAATTTGGCGCGCAACCAGAGATCATAGAAGATGCGGCTGATTTCTATCGCGAGGCAGCACGCTCCACCTTAAAAATGATTGAGCAGAATCATGCGATTGCTCATGATGTAGAACGATTACTCGAATATTTGGATAATGATGTGGCGCGTATCGAAACCCTGCTTGCCGAGATGCTGGCAAAGCGGGATCATTGGTTACGCCATACTCACGGTAGAACTCGCGACGAGCTGGAGGCTGCGCTGCAAAATTCACGCGGCGATGCGGTACGCTATGTTTTTCAATCGCTGCCGGCGATTGTAAGTACTGAATTACTGGAATTGCTGCGCTATGCGGCGGCAAATTTGATCGTTGCCGGCAAATCATCACGAATCGTATGCTGCGAACAGTTAGGGACACTGACAGCGGCGCACGTAGAGCATTGGTGCGGAATTGCTGAATTATTACTGACTGGAAGCGGTAGCTGGCGCAAGCGATTTTCGCAGGACGAAGGTTTCCCGCCTGGCAATAATAAGGTTGAGAAAGAAGCAGCCAAGGCATGGAAGAATCGCTTGAAAGCATTAATTGATTCGCTCAGTTCAGAGGAAACTTTCCAGCAAGCGTTACAAATGATGCGCCGGCTCCCGCCACCGAATTACTCCGATAAACAATGGGAAATATTGGGTGCCATAACTCGCCTGTTACCTTATGCGGTGGCGCAACTTAAAGTTGTATTCCAGATTTACGGTAAAGTCGATTTTTCCGAAATTGCACAACGTGCGTTAGTAGCGCTTGGAGATCCCGAATCACCCACAGATTTGGCATTGGCACTCGATTACCGCATCAAGCACATCATGATTGACGAATTCCAGGATACGTCAATCAGCCAGTTTAAATTATTGGAAAAGCTCGTTGCTGGCTGGGATGCAGGAGATGGGCGCAGCTTGTTTGTTGTGGGCGACCCGATGCAATCGATTTACCGTTTCCGCGAGGCGGAAGTGGGGCTTTTTTTAAAAGCGCGCAGTATGGGTGTCGGCAATATTGTTTTGCAGCCAATCACCCTCAGGACAAATTTCCGCTCGCAACAAGGAATTATCGATTGGGTCAATGAAGCATTCGAACGAATCATGCCTGCCCGCGAAGATTTTGCAACCGGTGCCGTGGCGTACGCCCGTTCACAGGCGACACATCCAGTGCTGGCAGGCAAGGCAGTTAAGATACATCCTTTTTTTGCCAGGGACGATATAGCAGAAGCTCAACGGATAGTGGAAATTATCGCGCAAACACGACGCGATTATCCACCGGATACGATTGCGATTTTAGTGCGCAATCGCAGCCACTTAAATGAAATTGTGCCGGTAATCAAGCGCGCCGGGTTGCGGTTTCACGCAGTGGATATCGATTTGCTACGTCACAAGCCTGCCGTTCAAGACTTACTGATTCTGACTCGCGCATTGATTAATCTGGCAGACGACATCGCTTGGTTTTCAGTATTACGCGCTTCGTGGTGTGGGCTTTTGCTTGGCGATATCACAAAGTTGGCAAGTAGCAGGCAAAAAAAAAGCGATAGCGACGGGAGCGCGAGGGACATGACGTTGTGGGAATCGATAAGTGAGGAAAAATATTGGCAAGGTATTTCGACCGATGCGGCGACACGTTTACGTAAGCTTCGCGAAATATTGCAACCTTGCATAGATTTCCGCCAACGTCAGTCGTTGCGGCTTACCGTTGAAGCGGCCTGGCAAGCTTTGGGCGGACCGGCTTGTATCGATACGGTTGCTCAGGGAAAAGTTATTGCAGCAAGTGGTTTGCAGGACGCCGCGATGTACTTGGATTTTCTTGAAAATGAAGAGGAAGCTGGGGATATACGTGATTTGGCAATTTTTGAGAAAAGATTGAGCAATCTGTATGCTTCACCCGATTTCGATGCGGATGATGGGCTACAAATTATGACGATTCATAAAGCGAAAGGACTTGAATTCGATACGGTAATTGTACCGGGACTCGGCCGCAAGCCGCGTGGCGGTAGTAAACAATTGCTGAGGTGGATGGAACAACCGCATAATGAATCCCTTGATATTGAAAATATATTGATGGCTGATTTGTTGCTGGCGCCTATTCAGGAAACGGGGACACATAACGACCCGATTTACACGTGGATGGAAGGATTGGATCAAAACAAGCAGCAACTGGAGGCGGATCGATTATTGTATGTAGCTGCAACGCGAGCAAAGAAATTTTTACATTTAATGGGTCATGTTGACGTGACCGAAGATTCTGACGGCAGCAAAACAATCATCAAAGAACCTGTTGCCGGCTCATTGTTAAACAGGTTATGGCCTGTTGTGCAACCGGTCTACGGCGAGAAAGTGAGAAACGGTGATCTGCTAGTGGAATCTTTCTTTAAAAATCAGAATAACCAAGCAAGCGGAGAAAATATTAACAATACAAGCGACTATTACCTCCGCTTGAGATCGGATTGGCTAATGCCGCCGGCGCCGGACTCCGTGTCTTGGCAAAAGCAATTTAATAATCAACCGGTTCAGGATGAAATTGAGTTTTCTTGGGCGAGTGAAATGGCGCGCCATGTAGGAAATGTAGTGCATCGATGGCTACAGCAAATTGCAGAAGACCGCATGAAAGGGTGGAATAGCGCATTTATCCGGGCAATGCGAGACCAATTGAAACACAATTTGCTCGCAAGCGGTATGAGCGGGGACGATAAAGAATTTACCCTTGCCGTTAAACGAGTTATGTCTGCGCTAAACAATGCGATCACCGACCAGCGTGGGCAGTGGATTTTAGGCCCCCAGCAGTTTGCTCAAAACGAATTGAAGATTACTGGAATAATTAACAGCTTGCCCATGAATGTGGTTATCGATAGAACATTTTGCGACCCCGATGGGAATCGGTGGATTATTGACTATAAAACAAGCAGTCACGAAGGATCGAATAGAGAAGCTTTCCTCGACCGAGAACAAACCCGCTATCAATATCAGTTACAGTGTTATGCAAAGCTCATGCAGCAAATGGATCCGCGCCCGATAAGACTGGGAATTTACTTTCCATTGATCGGCGGTTGGCGCGAATGGTGAAAATTAGATGAAGTGACCTAGTCAGTAATAGTGGATTTGAATAAAATAGTGTAAAAATTTATAATTTTTTTGTGAAGTATTTCTCATTTCTTATCCCTTGTTCTAGAAGTGGAAAGGGGGTTGGATATATCAAGGGATGCTGATTATGGGTGAAG
>CADEDJ010000074.1 GCA_902826055.1 uncultured Nitrosomonas sp.
GAGCGACGGACTGTTAATCCGCAGGTCCCAGGTTCGAGCCCTGGTCGGGGAGCCATTTAACTCAAAGAGTTAGCTGGCTTATAGCTCTGGTTAGCATCTTTAGCGTGACAGAAACGTGACAGCGGAATAACTTTTCTGTCTTTTCCTGTCTCAATTCTTGACGCTGCAAACGCTAGATTTTCAGTCGCAAACTTGGCATAACGATCCACCATATTGCGTGATTTCCAGCCGCCCAGGTCTTTCAGTTCATCACAGCTCGTTCCAGCCTGCCGATGCCATGAAGCCCAGGTATGCCGTAAATCATGAAACCGGAAATCCTCGATTTCAGCTTTCTTGATCGTATTCACCCAAGCCGTATTGGTTAAATCCCAACGGATAGGCTGACCACGATAAGTAAAGCAAAATTGCGCATGCTTGCCGATTTGTTCTTCTAAAACGGCGATCGCATCCTTATTCAGCGGAACGCCTCTCGGCGTGCCATTTTTAGTTCGATTCAGCCACGCAGTGCAGCGCTTCAAATCGACCCTATTCCACTCCAACCCGGTAATCTCACGCGCCCGGCAACCTGTTGCCAGTGCAAACCGTATCAATGCCGCCAGATGAAGAGGTGCAGCCGCAATCAAGCGATCCGCTTCCTCTCTGGTTAACCATCGATCCCGTTCCACTTCACCAGGAAGCAGGCGGATTTTCGGAATGCTATCGATCCATTGCCATTCATCGCGTGCCATTTTCAGCAGATTGCGAATCAAGGCCAGATAACGATTCACCGTTGCCGGTGTGTTACCTTTCTTGAGTTGTCCTTGTACTACTGACCAAATCACGTCACCGTTAATCTGATTCAGTGTCAAACTTCCCAAATAGGGATCAAGCATCCGGCAAATCCGGTTTACATCGCGATAACTTCTTAAATTCGCTTTGATCGTGAGATACCGTACTACGGCTTCTTGCCATGAACGATGGGGTTTAATACCGAAATGATGTTCTCGAAATGCTTCCAGCCGGATTTTGGCTAGCAGTGCTTCTGCATCTTGCCGGTTTTCAGTCCCAGCGCTTTGGCGTATTCTTTTGCCGTTTGGGAGCTTTGTTGCAATCCACCAGAAGCGGGAATCTTGCCTTCGGTAGACACCTTCTTGGGTTTGGGCCATATTGCCTCCTTCTTAGCCCGCCCGTGCTCGCACTGCTTATATTCTTCTATCCAGGCATCCAGGTCAACCCTGTCATATAGGCAGCGACGACCTAGCTTGATATAAGGAATCTCCAATTCAGTGAGCAATGTCACGCCAATACCGAGATATTGCGCCGCTTCTTCTTTGGATAAGCATCGAATTGCAGGCAGAGGCAGGCTAACTTTATCCATTGTTATTCGCCGTCCGATTGCTTCCGATACTCAGCCGCATCTTTATCTATACTCGCTTGTTCTTCCGCTTCGATAGAACGATTCAGGATGGTATTGAATTGACGCGCTTTAATGGTTACCCTTTCCTGGATGTAATCATCAAAGGTCAATCCGAGATAAAAACTTTTACGTTCATGATAAATATAAAGCTCATCCTTAAAAGCCTGAATACCCGAATCAAATTCCTTGATGCCTTTGCATGCCATGAGTGAAATCAGCGTGCTGAGTCCGATCTTACAAAGCCAATCATTGCCAGGTACACGTGCAGCGCTAAAACGAGATGATAAAGGGCCACCATTGGTTTCCCAGTCGATAGAGGACAGATAACCCCATAAAGGATGAATCGGCCAGCGTGAACGGGTTTGATCATCCCCATTCGGCAGGGTTAGTCGCAACCATTCTGTTGTGGCGTAACTCCATAGGCCGTTAAAATTATCAAGCACCTCGGTCAGCTTACCGAGTCCTTTCTGGGTCAATATTTCTCGATTTAATTGGAATTCAAGCCGCCAGACTTTATCTTCGCCATTCCACCCAGCTTTTTTCCATAACTCATGCAGATAGAATTTTTTGGACTGCTTTTCTATTTCCAGTGTTTTGTCATAGAGGCGACAACTAATGACACCGCCTGCCCCAATGACCCAGCCGGAGAAGGCTCGCTCGATTGAATAGGCATTAATCGCTGAAGCGCGCGTTACCCAGGCATGACGATCCCAGCTTTCCATGTTTTCTGAACTGACAAAATCAACAAACAGGTCAATTCGACTGACATTAGCAGATTCATGAACCACTCCAAACTGATTCAGGATAGCTTGTAGCGCTTTCTCTGCCACTACAGAACCCACATGAGTCAGATATTCGCTGGAAATCTTCACATAGGCTAATGGCACCGATTGGCTATGGGATAGCTGGATACGGAAAGCATTATCTTCCAGAATATAGGGAAATAATCTCGCCCCTTTGTCTTTGACTTCGAAGATATGGCCATTAATGGGATATTGCGCTTTGACTTGTTCAAAGGGTTCTGGCGATTGTGCGATTTTCTTGAGTTCTTTTAGTTGATTATCCACAACCGATAATAATTCACCTGGATAGGATAGATAAAGGCTATCAACCCCAAATCTTAAAAGCTTGAAATACTCAGAATTGCAGTTATTGGGTACTGTGTTACTAGGCGGCGTACCCTTTGAGGATGATTCAGATTGATGCAAGGCATCTGTTATGCCTTGTTCCACTTCGCCATCACGCCACGCGACCGCGCTATCGCGCGTTGCATCGCGTGTTGGCTCAGCGGATAAATTAGATTCTTCTGTTTCCTGTGACATTTTAAAACTCCTAATCGTTGATTGATATGTAATTGCTTTTCAGCAACGATCAGGAATTTATGCTTCAGGCTACAAAATGTCGTCCACCTCAAATTTCAATTTCAGGTGGTTGAAAACTTCTTGGATTCTGTGAACTGTTTTCGGAGGTTTTTTCGAGCACCAAGCGTATCGGGATACAGCTTCAATTGATGTACAAGCAATTCTTCAAGCTGTGCATCTGACATTTGATTAAAGCCGGATTCTCGAAGAACAAAGAATGCATAACGCAAATCCTTATACGCTTCCCAGTGTTTTTTTGAAGGCCCCTTCAGGGAGCTGCGCAGCCGGATAAAAAATTTCTTGTCATTTTTAATTTCCGCTTTGGAAATGCGCAAAGCAAATGTCGGACAAGTAATAATAGAACGATCAATGCGTACAGCATTAAACAATGAATCATCATCTCCTTTCCTTACTTCATCGACCATTGCATTCAGTGTGCGATGAAACAGCATGATTGAGAGAACATTACGCCGCAATGCTGTAAACAAAGCAATGACATCGCCAATTTCAAACATTCCACCCAATCCGCCTTTCCATGTCTCATACTCAACATTTTGAAACATGCCAAACGCAGCTTGTGTTGGATCATCGGATTGGGCGGCATTGTGCAATTCCTGATGACATCCCAATGCGCAAATAAGCAGTGCCAACAGATCTTGAAAGGACAATTCATATCCAATAGCCCAATATAAGCCCTGATCCAATATTTCTTTTATTTTATCTTTTGAAGTGGCGTTTAAAAGTTCGGGCAATTCATTCATCTGATTGCGAATCTCTGGCAATTCGCTAACGAGTTGTTTGAATTGTTCCAGCGACAGCTTGCCATATTCTTTTTTATTTTTTTCCATAATAATTCATTAGCAATGAAAAGATATTGCGCCAAGATGTACACTTGATTTATCGACACTAAAAACATAAAAATAAAAATTATCAATAGTCTTTAATACAAATAGTTATAGATAATATTGATCGACAAATTAAGAATGACAAAACAAACGAACGAAAGAAGAAAAACGAAAGCTGCTTATCAAAGAGGTAGCGCGTCAAAAAAGAAACTTAATAAACCAAAAAAAATTATTACTCCTCAAAAACTTGAAGCTGTACTTAGAGAAGGGGAACGGTGGGCGTCGCTATCTGTAACAATTAAAGAAATTGCTAACGATAATAGAGAGCTAATCAAAGATCTTTCTGAATTCGATCCAAATACAACTATTCCTTTATTATCAAGCCTTCTTACACTACCTGACTATCAATCCAACTGTATAAGATTAGAAATTCTGGTTGCATTAGCGGTTGTATTTTGTAATGGTGATAAGGAATCAAATATCCATGATGCGGCGCGTTGGTTTCATGAAATAGGTCAATCGCGATGTGTATGCGGCGAGGATCCTAGCGAAGATATTTTTGTTTCTTTAGTTCAGGATCAAGATGGCGACTACAGAATTTTGGAAGGTACATGGGAATCGGCAGGATTCTATACACGGCAAATTTTGGGTGTGATTTCAACAATGCCGGATTACGGAGTATTCGTAAAAATAAAAAAAAGTGTCAAATCAATACTTATTATCTCCGATGTGTTGTGTGAGGATTCGCAATTACAACGTTATCAAATAGGCTCAGAAGAGATTCGTTCAACACTGCCGATTGCTAAAATTCCTGATAGAAACGAACTGATATCTCGTGTGACCTTTTCATTTAAAGATCTTGAAAAAAACGGTATAGAGTTTTACGACCTTGAACCGTTTCTATTCCAACTACACATGAAGGATCACTTAGTTTCCCAGCAAGTTGGAAATAGCTATCTTGATCGACACCCTCTTATTAGCACTTCAGATGAACATTTAATAGTATCAATGCCAAGTGCACTATCGGTTGCTTTAAGAGATTTTGTAATACAAGAAGTACTAAAGAATGACTTGGCTAAATCGTTTGATGATGCTCTTGCAAAAAAGTACTCTCGTCTTTTTTATGAGACTCCTCTTTTGGGCGGCCCATTCTATGCTCCTGTCCATTGGAAAATGAGCGGTGAGCATCGCATTGCATCATTTTTCTTTAAAGTGGATAGTGGATTCTATATTTTTTATCAATTATTTCTTCCCTCGATCAAATACCATAATGATGGCGGTTTTAAAGAGATCTTGGAAGATGATGGCGCTCTTACTTATGAACTTCAAAAATCCATCGATACATCTGTACAACAACTTTCTAGAAAATCCGGATTTAAACAAGGATTACTAGTTTTAGTGGGTTGCGGATGGGGAAAGGGATACGCCACAAAGGATATCATATTTAATTATCCTAACTGGAGATTCGAAAGTATATCGGCAGCAGACCTTATACGTCTTAGTGCAATAGAAGATTTAAATCCGGAATACTTTTGGAAAATACAAGAAGGCTTTGAAGCAATTACAAGAAATGGGGTAGAAATTGTTAATGCGAGCGGGATACTGAATCTAATTGGTTGGGTAAGAAAAAATAATGGCCATTTTGTTCCCCATGCCCAACTACCTGACGAAGAGATATCTGTTGAACGACCAATCATTCTCCACATTCCTACAAATATGCTTAGGGATATGAGAGCAGAAGCAGATCAAGGTTATGATAGGCACAGTTCATTAGATAACATGGGCAAATTGCACGATGTCCAGCACCATTCAGCAAAGCCGCTATTTATAAGTGAGAGTCTTAA
Organism: uncultured Nitrosomonas sp.; assembly: GCA_902826055.1. Lineage (GTDB taxonomy): Bacteria > Pseudomonadota > Gammaproteobacteria > Burkholderiales > Nitrosomonadaceae > Nitrosomonas. The sequence goes on from CADEDJ010000074.1 coordinate 5,447, forward strand.
GAAGCTTTTTGTGTCTATTACAGATGTTAGTAAAGGCGTTCTTACATTTGTATATGAAGGTAAATTTCAGATTTGGTTAACAGTATTGGCCAAAAATATTGACGATAGGAATGTTGAATTTAGATTAGGAGAAATGGCTCGCGAATGGCTACATCGAATCGGCAATATTTTTGATGAGCATATCTCTCTAGTTTCCCCTCCAAAAAACTTAAAAGTTTATGTGGAATTTCAAGATGATACTCCAACTAACGAACCTAAATTAATCCAAGCTCCGCTCAATCTGGTTTTACTCTGTGAAACTGGAAACTTGCAAGAAAAGAATTCGAAAATTGCTATTTTCAAAAAGGGATTTCTTGATGGATTTAGGGTTGCTGAAAATATTGCTGAACGTTGGTTTGTTTTTAATGTCGTTCGCACATTATTAACCATTCTTGGATATAGAAACATTAATGAAAAAACGAAAGTTATTACTGATAAGGTTGTAAAAAACACAGAAGCGCGTAGCTTCCATATTTTTCATACTCAGCAATTTTTAGATTATGTCCGCGGTGAACTTCCTAAGAAGTTAATAGAAATAAATGAAATAGATCACGGCACAGCTAAATTAGGCCTGGGATGGCGCGCCTTAAATAGCATCAATATAGAGAAAAAAAATAAAATAACAGGAAAGGGTAACTGCAGAAAATTTCTTCACAAGGTAGTAGATATCCTGATTTCAGAAATATCTGAGATGCTAGGCAAATTTGATCGTAAATCAACCCTGCTGAAACTCATAGCCAATTGTGAGAAGGCATATGATGAAGAAGATCATTGGAGAAAAACTTCGTCGGCAGTTCTTGGGCTTCATGGTGCAGACGAAAAAACCCTTAACCAATATGTAGAACAGACCTCAAAGTTTACAAACGCGGCAGTTTCTAGCCGCGTCCTTATAGAAATGACTCTTTGCCAATGCCCTCTTGATAATGGAAACATCATTTCTAATATTGAGTTGAGCAAACTCATAGCAAGGGCTTCATTAGTAATTCAATATGGTGGATTATCAGATGCAATTCACTATAACACCCTGCCACCAGAACTACACATATCAGCTCTGGGAGATATCTTGTTTAAAGACGATTTTAGGGCCGCAGTGGTTGAGCCCATGTTATCGCGTGCTTCTAGTGACAAATATGTTTATGGTGCACCACATCAACGAAAAATTTATGATGATCCAGTTTATATTGAAACCACGAAACAAAGCTTCGATGAAGATTTTTGGAATATTTGGATTACAGAAATGGGGTTTAACATAGATGAAGGGCGCAATATTATTGATTCCTTGGAAAACGAAGGGATTGAACTTAAAAGCCTGATTTTTGAGATAAGAAGAAACGATTACTTCAAGCTGGTATGTTCAGAAAAAATACCAAAAAAAGTTGCAGAACATTTTCTTGAGCGTTTCACGTTACGAACTCGAAAACGATGGGATAAGGTACCCAATGAATTTGATTTAGATGAGATCTACCCATGGCGTTATGGAAGAAGGCTTTCTTTTGTTGCGCGTCCTATTTTGGAAATAGAAGAATCTGATAACCCAACATTATTAATAGCACCAGGATCCCTCAGAATGGGATTTATATATTTGGTTGATGGAACACTGAGCGGTCGATTAAAACAATCTTTTTTTCAAACAGAACAGATGAGGAATGATTGGTGGGGAAAAGCAAAAGAGGGTCATAGCTTTAATAGAGAAGCGGCAGAGGAATTGTCTAAGAACGGATGGATTGTAAGAGAAAATATTGGACTTCCGGAAATACTGAATAAAAAACTAGATCGTAATTACGGTGATATTGATATTTTAGCTTGGAGATCGACGGGTGGAGAGGTTTTGATAATCGAATGCAAAGATCTATCGTTAGCAAGAAATTATTCTGAAATTGCTGCTTTATTGTCAACTTTCCAAGGTAAGGAAGATGACCACGGAAAGGGTGATAAGCTAAAAGTTCATTTAGATAGAGTAGCAGTGATGGAGCAAAGCATTGCAGATCTCAAAAAATATATAGGGCTACATGAAATAAAGATAATCTCCTGTTTAGTGTTTAGTGGTATTGTTCCAATGCAGTTCGCAAAAATCGAAACACTAAAGGACACTCAGGTTGGCACAATTGATAAAATAGTTCAACTCTTTGAAACAAAATGAGTAAAAATCAAAAATCATTGCATAGTATCTGATCTCAATAGATAAAGCTTTGAGCGAATAATTATTAAGCTGTTCCTACAAATTACTGTTAATTCCAACAAAATAATAACAGCATCAAATAGTGGTAAACCCACTTCATTGTCATTATTGTAAATGAACACAACAGCTTCGCTCTTGTGTATATGGATGTAACAGACTGGCTATGCCAGACTGTTAAGGCGGGTTATTTCAAACCAGTCGCATGATTTCTCATCTAATCTCAAATATAAAACGTGACAAATCTGACGATTATTGGCAAGTATTGGCGAGCACTGGCAGGTATATTGTCAATAAAAACAGCTAATTAAAACACCTGTTAATCAGAATTATTATATTTATAATTAGATAGTTATTGATGCAACGTGACAATGAATAATGCTGGATTAGATCTGATCTATGCCAGATGAAGTAGTGAATTCCGAAGCCGTTTTCTTCAAGAGACTACTTTGCATGGACATCCAGTCTTTGCGGTGCAAGACGATACCCCATAGCATTCATGATTGCATTAATACTTTCAAATTTCGGATTACCATTTTCCGATAATGCTTTTTGTATGCCATTTCGTGTAATTCCCGTTTCCTGAGATAACGCTGTAACGCCTTTAACACGGGCGATCATACGTAATTGAGCGAGCAAGGCGGCAGTGCATCCATCCTTTGCATATTCCTCGAAAGCAGTGGTGAGGTACTCATCAATTTCGTCAGGATGATTACGGTAATACTCTTCTTCACTTTCATCTAATGTTCTGTAAGTACGTTCTTTAGTCATTATTTTTATAACCCTTCCAATATTCCTTGGCGTTTTTAATATCTTGACTCTGGCTGTCTTTGTCGCCACCACATAATAGAATCACGATATTGTCAGTATCTTCACCAAAATAAACTCGGTATCCAGAGCCAAAAAACATCCGGAGCTCTAAAATACCTTCTCCTACCGAATGGCAATCGCCATAAAGACCTTCGCCCAGCCGCCGGATACGTGCTCTGATTCGCTGCTGGTTCTTTTTGTCTTTTAAATTATCTATCCAATTGCGATATGGCTCATGGCCGTTTTCATCTGCATAGATAATGATTTGCTTTGCTTGTATCGCTTGAATCAATTTATTTTCTATTCTTTATCTTATCTATACATTATTGATGCATACTAAATTATGCATCTTTTCATAAAAATATCAAATCAAGACTAAACAAAATTCCAGCGCTAGATTATTATTGATAGATAACATTATTGAGGAATAACCATCCGTCCGCATGAATTTCGGCAGGATCGCGATGTGTCCAATGAACTACACCGCCTTTGTCATTCCATTCATATTCACCGAAAAACTCAATTTGATCATTCAGGGATAATTCATTAATCCTTGGTGCTAAATCGATATTGTGAGAGATTAATAATGTCTGACCCGATTTTAGTTTGATGATGAACCTTTGGTGACGATCCCCGTTGAGATCATCCGCTAATAAGGAAATCACAGTTCCAGTTCCATGAACCTGTATATTGCTTTGGCCGTCAGTAAATAATTTGGCCAATAATTCATCCCCACCAGGTTCTAATGCAACAAAATCTGAGATTACACCGACTTTTAACAATCCATTAAAAACATTGCCATACACATAGATATCAAAGTCTTTGGTTCCGATATAAATATCGGTATTGGGATAGTGCCGCACCAAATACCCATTTAATGCGATGGTTTTCATTCCAATGGGATTGAAAAATTGTGGATACGATTCTTCGGCAAAATCAAATAATTTATTACTATTAACCAAAAAATTCTCAGCAAGTGAAATTGATGGAATTAATAACCAAAATAGCAAAATAAATTTCATAACCATATATCAGTTTCCAATTTTTTTCCCATTATTCTCTTAAATAATCAGGCGTATATTTCAACTTCCGAAAAATGCCATAATAGAAATTTTTAATATGTCAGTTACGGCATAAATCCAATAATTCTGGATGAATTGAACAGACACAACAGCTTCGCTCTTGTGTGGGAAGGTGACAGACTGGCTATGCCAGACTGTTTTGGCAGGTTAATTCAAATCTAAAGAATATTTGCTTAACAGGTAAATTCAGAGATGGCTTCAAGTGAAGATCAAAAAACGATACTAAAGAAACGTGACAAATCTGATGAATATTGGTGAGTGTTAGCGAGCACTGGCGAGATTAATATTAATAAAAACAGTTAGATATTACACCTGTTAATCCGCAGGTCCCAGGTTCGAGCCCTGGTCGGGGAGCCAACAATTTCGT
>CADEDJ010000075.1 GCA_902826055.1 uncultured Nitrosomonas sp.
TAATAGGAAACGAAATACATGCTCATTACTCGCGAGCAATTCGCAAGAATCTTTCATCTTGAATCAATTTAAATAAGCTTAATTCTCGCCATACGCGTCCTTCGATATCCTTGTATTGCGCAATTATTCCTTGAGGCAGTTTGTTCTTTTTCAGCAACTTCCCAGGAACAAATTCAGACAAGCTTCTAATACCTAACATACTGTTAACCACAAATCCAGCCAATACTCTACTTGCATTTGGGACCAACAATATGCGTGATTTTAAACCGAATGGTTTTGGGCTGCCGCCAAGATAAGCTCCAAGGTCTGTAATTCCATACAGATTGCCACGCACATTCGCTAATCCTAGAAACCATGGCTGTGTTAACGGTACGTGTGCTAGCTTGGGTATCGCTATCACCTCACTCACTTCATTCATAGGTATCAAATAGCGATCATCTCCTACGGCTGCCCCTAATACAGCAATTGACGATTCGCCTCCCATTGGCTCCGTCTGTAAAAATTGATCTTTTTCGATACCCATAATTTTCACCTCAAGTCATTGGATTATGTCATTCGCTTTAAATGATTGAATATTCGTTATCGCGTTATTTTACTGTATTATCAGGCATCAATTTTTGAATTCTGTGGAGCCAATTAAATGAAAAATCTGAAGTTACTCTGGTTATTACTTCTATTGCTACTTCCAATTATTTTCCTAGCAGGTTGCGCTCCAATGGTTGCAGTTGGCACAACCGCTGGAACGGGCGCTTACATTTCTGAAGACCGACGAACGAGTGGTATGTTCATTGAGGACGAAGGGATCGAATTAAAAAGCGCGCGTCGTATCCATCAGCAATACGGCGATAGGGTACACATCAATGTCACTAGTTATAATCGTATTGTTCTGCTATCAGGAGAAGCTCCTACCGAAACGATCAAAACGGATATTGCGCGGTTAATTATGGGCGTTGATAATGTACGTAAGATCTTCAATGAAATTGCTGTCGCAGAAAACACTTCGTTAATTTCTCGCAGCAATGACGCATTACTCACATCAAAAGTTAAGACCCGATTTTTAGCAGAACGAAAATTCCAGATTAATCACATTAAAATTGTGACAGAAAATAGTGTGGTCTATTTGCTTGGTGTTGTTACGCACCAAGAGGGTGATAATGCTGCTCAAATTGCAAGTTCCACTTCCGGGGTAAAGAAGGTTGTAAAAGTATTCGAATATTTTAACTAAACTTATAAATGCAATCATGTTGCCATCTAATTTACTGGTAGATTTGCAAAATGCTTTTTCACCCGATCGTTTTTATACAGATCCTGTAGATTGTTATGCTTATGCTTACGATAACAGTCGTAAGATATTCCCACCGGATGCAGTGCTTTTTCCGTTAACTGCGGATGAGATTCAACATGTTGTTTTGCTATGCAATCAGTATAAAGTTCCTCTTATACCGCGCGGACGAGGTACCGGAACTGCTGGTGGCAGCCTGCCTGAATTTGGCGGTATTGTTTTATCAATGGAACGTATGCTTAATATCCCCTCAATCGATCCAGCAAATCGCGTTATCACTGCCGAACCTGGTGTATTAAATCAATCAATTCAAAATGCTGTTAAACCTTATGGTTTTTTCTGGCCACCAGATCCATCCAGCGCTCAATTCTCCAGTATTGGTGGGAATATTGCTACTGGCGCAGGTGGGCCACATGCCGTTAAATATGGAACAACACGTGAACATGTCTTAGGCTTAAAAGCGATAACCGGTTCCGGCGATTTTATTACTACTGGTTGCTACACTACAAAAGGTGTTGTCGGTTATGATCTTACCCGGCTTCTGATTGGCTCAGAAGGAACGCTAGCAGTTATTACAGAAGCAACTCTTAAACTAACAGCCTTGCCGGCTGCTGTCGCTGGCATTACTGCACATTTTCGTGATTTATCAAGTTGCACTGCTGCTATTGTACAAATTATGGCTTTACCGCAACTTCCAAGTGCGCTTGAGTTTCTAGATGCAGGTTCACTTAATCTTGTTCGTGGCCGCTATCCCGATATGTTGCCAGTTGAAACCCATGCTATGTTGATGATTGAAGTTGATAGTCCTAGCGATGAAGATCTTACCAACGCAATTTTTCCCATCCTCAAAGCATGTCAATCAGAAGGACTAATCCTAGCAAAGCAAGAAAAAGATACTGCTTCTCTTTGGCAAGCACGAAAAGCATTATCACCACTGTTACGAGAAATTGCACCAAAAAAAATTAATGAAGATGTTGTAGTTCCTATAACTATGTTGCCTTATTTTTTGAATGAATTGACAAGGCTAAGTACGCATTATCAGCTACACAACGTTAATTTCGGCCATGCAGGAAACGGAAATATTCACGTTAATCTATTAATTAATCCTGACAACATGGATGAGGTTATGCGAGCAGAATGCTGTCTAGATGAAGTTTTTGATTTAGTTATCAAACTTCGTGGCACCTTATCTGGAGAACACGGAATCGGAAGTGAGAAACGCGCTTTTGTAACAAAAGAAATTGACAATACAACGTTAAGCTTAATGAGAAATATCAAAAACTTATTTGATCCTAACAATATTCTGAATCCTGGTAAATTATTTCCAGCGATCGAATCAATCTAAAAAACTTTTATTTTCCTGCGCTTGCAACATACATCAAGCAAGCGTACAGGAAACTTTCTAAGTTAATCTTAAAAAAAGAAATAATGATCCACTAGCAGTGCTACGAACAAAAGCGCTAAATAAAGTATTGAATAACGAAACGCTTCTCGTGCCAGTTGATCACTATAATTACGATATATTTCTATAGCGTAATACATAAAAACACCATTTAAAACAATCGAGCTTCCCAGATAGATTAGTCCACTCATTTGCGTAATATATGGCAAAGTCGTAACTACACACAAAATAACTGTATATAGTAATACATGCAACTTGGTAAACTGATCACCGTGTGTTACCGGTAACATTGGCATACCAATTGAAGCATATTCATTCTTTCTGTATAGTGCAAGCGCCCAAAAATGAGGTGGTGTCCACGCAAAAATAATCAAAAACAATAATAATGCATCGCTGGCAATTTCTCCTGTTACTGCGGTCCAACCTAATACAGGTGGCATCGCACCGGATGCACCGCCAATAACAATATTTTGTGGTGTCAGGGGCTTTAAGATTACGGTATAAATAATTGCATAGCCAACAAACGTGCCTAATGTCAGCCACATGGTGAGTTCGTTAATCCAGTGATATAAAATGAAAAGCCCCAAGCCACCAACTATGGTCAGAAAAAATAAAGTTTCAGGCACGCTTACTTTACCTTGAGGTAGCGGTCTACCTTTTGTTCGAGCCATTACAGCATCCATTTTTTGTTCTACTAAGCAATTCAGTGCCGCAGCCGCTCCAGCAACAAGTGCAACGCCAATTGTTGCCAAAACCAAGGTGTCGAAAGGTACTGCACCCGGAACTGCCATAAACATTCCAATAATTGCTGTGAAAACAATTAGCGATACAACTCGCGGTTTTGTTAATCTATAAAATTGATTAATTCGTGATGCTGTTTCATGCCAAACAATACTTGAAGTCATGCTATTGATCTCCTCTATTCATTTACATTGAATATATTTTATAAAGCTCATGATGTGAATTTCATTTAATTATTTGAAATTACGTAAGCTAATGTTCTAATTGTGAAACATGTAACAAACGTTTAATGTCGTGTCCCATTTTTGTTCCATCGATTTTTTCTGGAAAGCGCATCATTAAATTTCCAATTGGATCAATAAGATAAATATGCTTTGTTTGAACTTCCTCAGTTTCAATAAAACTTAGAATTTCACTATTTTTTGCACTAACGAAATAAGTACCTTCATATTGTTTAGTTAATTCACCTTCTGGAACAATATCATCGTTAATAAGCCAGAGACGTTCAATTCGATGTTTTTCTTTACCTTGTACTAATCGCACCTGACGCATGAAATATAACTTTTCTTGACAGTACTGATCACAATGACCAGAATCTATAGTCACTAAAACCCACTTCCCATGCAGGTCTTTCATCCGCAAAATTGTGTTATCGCTTTGGTTAATTCCATTGCCGTTAATCTTAACAACGGAAATCAAATCGCCGTAATGCTTACTTTCCGGTCGAAAACCAAAAAAATATAATGCATATGAAACAACAACTGGGGAACACATTAATAACATCAATAGAATAAATTTACGTCTATTTGTTTTTTGAATTTTTTCGTTTGACATTCAATATCAAAAAAATAATTATTGCTGTAACTGCAAGTGAAAACCATTGAAAAGCATAGCCTAAATTTTTTGATGAGCCTGATTCCGGTTTATCCCAATCGCGTATTAAACTATCCTCTACTTGATTTCTTTGTAATATCATAATTGGTTGCATCATCAACCCCGTATTCTGTTGATATTGTAGCAAATCAAAATTTGCCCATACTTTTCCTTCGCTGGATAATTTATTCGCTAAATTCAATGCCCTTAATTCCGGAGAAACTACAACTCCCGTTATTTTTACATTTCCTTTATACTCAATAACCTCTGGCAATAAGGTACGATCCTCTCCGACCGCCGTCCATCCTCTATTAATCACAACGTGCAACTGACTGCCTGCAATTCTCAGTGGCGTTATAATATGATAACCTGCACGGCCTTTATGTACTTTATTATCCAAATATATTGTATGCTCGGATATATATTCCCCTTCTACTTCTACTTCTCTATACTGAAAATCTTTTAACCTAATGACAGAGTCAGGCAAGGCTAAGGGAGGCTCTTTGGAATATCGTTCTAATTGTTCATACTGCGTTTCTTTTTCATTTGCTCGAGATAATTGCCATTTCCCAAGCTCAACAAAAATTATTACACATGCAATAGTTACAGTTATTGCCCACAACTTTGGTTCGAAGCGGTAGCCTAACACAATCATTTGCAATTAAAACAAATAACTAAAACAATAAGTAATATCAGTCATCTAACATAGTCTTATAGCTTGATTTTAATGAATCTCATTGGTGATATAAATGGCATCAAGCTTAGGATTGGTGATCTATAAAAAATTCCAGACTATTACACTTTTAGTCATTTCTACTGCTACTGTTTCAAGCATTACCTATATTTTGTAATAAATCTGGAATCTTTTTTAGCTCAAGTTACTATTTTGTTACATCAAGTAAACAAAAATAAACAAACCTAACCACACAACGTCAACAAAATGCCAATACCAAGCCACGCCTTCAAACCCAAAATGGTGTTCGGGTGTAAAATGGCCCGCAGCACTCCTAAAATAAATTACAATCAACATAATCGTGCCGATGGTCACATGAAAACCGTGAAAACCAGTCAACATAAAGAATGTTGCACCATATGCACCTGTTGTCAATTTCAAATTTAAATCATTGTAAGCATGCACATACTCATATGCTTGACAAGCAATAAAGGTTGCACCCAAGGCAATTGTTGCTAGCAACCATAATTTTAATCCATCACGTCTGTTTTCCTTTAGCCGCCAATGTGCAATTGTTACTGTAACTCCAGACATTAATAGTAATAGTGTATTAAATGCTGGCAATCCCCAAGCTCCCATTGGAGTGAAGGATTCATGTGCACCCGGACCAGTAGTCGGCCATATTCCGTCATAAGACGACCAGAATGAATTACCTAATACGGTGCTTTCTTCGGCCAACCAAGGTATTGACAAATTTCGCATATACCATAGTGCTCCAAAAAAAGCACAGAAAAACATTACTTCTGTAAAAATAAACCAACTCATTCCCCACCGAAATGAGCGATCCACTTGTTCACCATATTTACCGCTCTCACTCTCCCTTGCTACTGTTCCAAACCATCCAAATAACATATAGATCAGAATAGAAAAACCTATTGCTAATAACCCATAACCAAGCTCCATTTTATTCATGGTCAAAGCTGCTCCTGATCCCATAAATAATATCGCCGTTGATCCAATTATTGGATACATCGACGGAGATGGGACATAATAGTGTCCTGATTCTTGACTCATTCTTTTCTCCTCCTACTTATGATTTATTCAATTTCTAACTAACCACCAATCTAACCACAAACATTACACCAAGAACAAACAAAACTGCTCCAATAATTCCACCAATAATTACTTGCGCCGGTGTCAACGTTGCTGCATCATTTTCAAGATCACTCTTTTTACGGATGCCCATGAAAGCAAACATTACTGCTTTTGCAATTTGCCAAATACTTGCGCTTCCTTTTTTTTGAGTATCTTGATTGTGCAACTTTTCTCCCTTTTTCTTTATTTGTTTACTGCACTAACCCCAGCGGCTAATTCAAAAAAAGTATATGAAATGGTTACAGTCTGTATATCTGCTGGCAATTCAGGTTCGATTACAAATTGTACAGGCATTTGCCGAGTCTCATTGGGTTTAAGCGTTTGTTTAGTGAAGCAGAAACATTCAAATTTCTTCAAATACTTATCCAAAAAGCGCGGACTATAACTTGGTATTGCCTGCCCGTTAATTTCTCGATCTGAATTATTTGTGATCTCGTACATCACACTGACTGGTTCGCCAGGATGAATGCGAGCATTGGTTTGAAGAGGTTTAAATTGCCACGGAAGTCCTCTTGTATTGGCATCAAATTCGACCATTATCCAACGACTCTCATCCACTTGGATTTCTTTAGCCTGTATGTCCGGCCGTAGCAAATTATTTATACCAGTTACTTCGCAAAATTTCTCATAAAATGGTACGAGTGCAAAACCAAAAACAAACATAATTAATGTAAAAATTAATAATTTTTTTAACATTAATACATTCGCTATCGACTTATTTTCTACCATTGTTTCAAAATAACCACTAAATAAAGTGCTACAACCGTAATTAACAGAAACATCGCTGTTCTAAACTTTTTACGCTTTAATTCTGTTTCTTGTGACATACCGCACACTTTTTAATTAACAACCGGTGGTTTCTCAAAACTATGATATGGTGCTGGAGTTGGCAAATGTGTCCACTCCAACGTCGTTGCACCATCCCATGGTTTTTGCGGTGCTTTTTCTCCACTACGTATGCAATTAATCATAATGTAGAGGAAAAGTAGCTGCGTGCTTCCAAATCCAAATGCACCAATGCTAGAAATCATATTGAAGTCAGCAAACTGCAGATTATAATCTGGAATTCTGCGCGGCATGCCTGCCAAACCTAAAAAATGTTGTACAAAGAATGTCAAATTAAAGAAGAACATTGATAGCCAAAAATGCCACTTACCTAATGTTTCATTGTACATGCGACCGGTCCATTTAGGTATCCAATAATAAGCGCCCGCAAACAAAGCAAACAATGAACCCGAAACCAATACATAATGAAAATGCGCTATTACATAGTAAGTATCTTGTACTTGAATATCGATCGGCACAATTGCGCAGATTACGCCACTAAAACCACCAATCACAAACAAGAAAATAAATCCAATTGCAAATAACATTGGTGTTTCAAATGACATCGAACCCCGCCACATTGTTGCAGTCCAATTAAATACTTTTACCCCCGTTGGAACTGCGATTAACATCGTTGCATACATAAAAAATAACTGACCTACCGTTGGCATGCCTGCCGTAAACATATGATGAGCCCACACTACACACGATAATATCGCGATAGAAGCCGTCGCATAAACCATCGAAGAATATCCGAACAATGGCTTACGTGAAAAAGTCGGTATCACTTCAGACACAATTCCAAATGATGGCAAAATCATGATGTAAACTTCTGGATGACCAAAGAACCAAAAAATATGTTGGAACATTACAGGATCACCACCGCCAGCGGCATTAAAAAAACTAGTGCCAAAATGACGATCCGTCAATAACATTGTCACAACACCCGCCAAAACCGGCATAACCAAAACCAGCAAATAAGCAGTAATCAACCATGTCCATACAAACAATGGCATCTTCATCAATGTCATGCCGGGAGCACGCATATTCAGAATAGTCGTAATAATATTAATTGAACCCATGATTGAAGATGCACCCAGGATATGTACTGAGAAAATCATCAAATCTACCCCTAACCCTCCCTGTGTTGACAGTGGTGGATAGAATGTCCAACCACCCGCTGCTGCGCCACCAGGCACAAAGAAAGAGCTGACCAGAAGAGTTGCTGCGACAGGTAATAACCAGAAACTCCAATTATTCATCCGCGCAAATGCCATATCTGGAGCACCAATCATTAATGGTACCTGCCAGTTCGCAAAACCTACAAAAGCGGGCATAATGGCACCAAACACCATAATTAACCCATGCAAGGTTGTAAATTGATTAAATAATTCTGGTTCTAAAATTTGAATACCCGGTTGATATAGTTCAGCGCGTATTCCCATCGCTAGTGTTCCACCCACCAAGAACATCGCAAAGCTGAACCACAGATACATTGTTCCAATATCTTTGTGATTGGTCGTCGTAATCCAGCGCATTATTCCACTTGGATGATGATCATCATGCTCGTGACCATGTACGTCACCATGTACTGCTGCCATAATTATCTCCTTTTACTTATCTTCTACATGCATTGATGTTTTAACTGCAGACGCACTCATTTGAGCAGTCACCCATTTAGAATATTCATCTGCCTCCATCACTTCCACCACAATCGGCATATACCCGTGATCTTTTCCACATAATTCCGCACATTGACCACGATAAATTCCAGGTTTATCTGCTGTAAACCATGTATCACGAATAAATCCCGGAATCGCATCTTGTTTGATACCCAATGCTGGCACCCACCAGGCATGCAGCACATCATTTGCTGTCAAAATAACACGCACCTTCTTACCAACCGGCACAACCACTCGATTATCAACTTCTAACAGGTAATGCTCACCCTTAGGTGCCTTATTTTCAATTTGCGCTCTTGGTGTAGATAATTTACTAAAAAAGCTAATTCCTTCACCCTCACCCTGAAGATAATCATATCCCCACATCCATTGATACCCAGTTGCCTTAATAGTCATATCAGGACTCGAAGTATCTTTCATTGCTATAACTGTTTTGGTTGCTGGCCAAGCCATTACAACAAGGATAAGACAGGGTATTACTGTCCACACAATTTCCACCGCTGTACTATGATGAAAATTTGCGGCCTTATAACCCAAAGACTTGCGGTGCTTAAGTACAGAATAAAACATTACACCAAAAACACCAATAAAAATTACCAAACAGATCCACAGCAATACAATATGTTGATCATAAATATCTTTCGCAATGACACTCTGCGGCTCGGGCAAATTATATTTCGATCCAACCGCCATGCTCGAGTACAAAGCGAGAGCGGATACCCCCGCCAGGGCTACTGCCAATTTACTTCTCATATTTCCCCCCACATGATTACTAATTTTACAGATTTCAGGTACGACTTGAATGAATGCCACAAAACCTGAACTTATAGATGTTCAACCATCTTACGAAACTCATACATCAGAATCTTGTCCTCTTAAACCACATTATGACTGACGATAATTGTATTTCTTTGGTTGAATTTCCTTGTTATCCGCAACTTAGATTTTCTTAGTTATAGATATCTTCTACATGCTAATTAATCAAGTGGAAATTCTAGCATGCTGTAGTTGCCCAAACAAGGAAAATTCATGATTTTTATAGCAATATCACCCTGTTTATAAAATGGTATTCTATTTTATATATTCTTTACAAAAGAAGTTTTCAAAGAAAAATCTGATTGCTTAATGTTGCGATAACTCAAAATGAACCAGTTAAGTACTTTGTTTATATTGCCGGATATATT
>CADEDJ010000076.1 GCA_902826055.1 uncultured Nitrosomonas sp.
TCCGACCACTTGCACCCCATGCAAGTACGCTACCAGGCTGCGCTACGCCCCGAACTAGAATTATATTCTATTGACTTTAAATCTACTGAAAAATATATACTTAGGAAAGAAGTAGAGACATGACACCTTTAATTTCACGTCGAATGTAGCGTAAATTCTCTATCGAATAAGCTGCATGAGTATCGTCGATCGTTTTGAGGTATGTAGAAGAATTTTTTCCATGATCCAATCGATTACGTGCACCGTTTATTGTAAGCCCATGATCATAAAGCAATTCCCTGATACGACGAATCAATAATACTTCTTGATGCTGATAGTAACGGCGGTTACCACGACGCTTAACAAGTTTCAACTGCGCAAATTCTTGTTCCCAATATCGCAATACATGCGGTTTTACATCACAAAGTTCGCCTACTTCACCAATGGTAAAATAGCGCTTCGCTGGAATTGGGGCAAGAGTACTACTTGGCCTTTTTTCCATGATAATTTTTTTCAACTAAGGTTTTAAGTTTTTGGCTTGCATGAAATGTAACCACACGACGTGCGGTAATAGGAATTTCTTCTCCTGTTTTAGGATTTCTACCAGGACGTTGTGGTTTTTCTCGTAGCTGAAAGTTACCGAATCCTGAAAGCTTAACACCTTCATTATTTTGCAGAGCATTACGTACTTCCTCATAAAATGACTCCACCATATCTTTTGCTTCACGTTTATTAAGCCCTACATTCTCAAATAGTAAATCCGCTAATTCAGCTTTTGTTAATGCCATACTTTACTCCATCCATTTAATGTAACTTTATTTTTTTAATTTACTAGGCAGTTGTATTATAAGTAAAAGAACTATCAAAAGGCTATTCCAAACAACATTAAAAAAAAGAAATCACTAACTTTCATCTTACTTAATAATCATTCGAGATTTGTTAACTTATCAATTACGTAATATTGCTCCAAATTTACTTTTCAATATTTCTACTAAGCTCGCGACTGCAAAATCAGCTTCTTCATCTGTCAACGTTTTCTCAGTATCTTGTAACAATAGTCGGAATGCAAGACTTTTTTTAGTATCTTCTACACCCTTACCACGATACACATCGAACAAAGAAATATCTGAAACAATTGCCAATTTCTCTGCATACATACAACACAATAGCGAATGTACGCTAATATCCTTATTGACAATAATCGCAATATCGCGCCGTATAGGTGGAAATTTAGAAATGGCCTTTACTACTGGCAACACTTTAGATATTAAGTCGTCAAGAACTATTTCAAACAAAATTGTATTCTTCTGCAGTCCATATTTTTTTTGCCATTGCGGATGCAATTCTCCCAACCATCCAATTGATTTGCCGTCGGTATAAATTTGGGCCGATTTACCAGGATGCAGCGCCGGATGGTAAAACTCCTTAAAAGCAATAACCTTTCCTTTACACAGTACTTCTATATCAGCCTTTACATCATAAAAATCAACATCTTTTGCAGTCATTCCCCATTGCTCAGAAACAACCTCGCCATAACTAAGTCCCGCTATTTTTTCTATTTGTATGCAATCATTCTTACCATCTCTAATAAAGCAACCACCGACTTCAAACAAACGCACTCTTAATTGCTTCCGATTTAAATTAAATTGCAGATTAGATATTAAACTACCAATTAATGTGCTACGCATGACATTCATTTGGCTTGCAATTGGATTCTTTAATGCAATTGGCGCGTTATTGCTAGTAAAATCAGACTCCCATTCAATGTCCACGAAAGCATAATTAATAACTTCTTGGTAATCACGAGCTATCAATAATTGCTTTATTTGAAATAACGTATATTTCGTCTCTGGTACTGGCAACATCGCCATATTGCCGCACGGAAAATGCGCTGGTATATGATCATAACCATAAATACGTGCAAGCTCTTCTATAAAATCTTCTTCTATCGCCAAATCAAAACGATAGGTCGGAGGTATAACATTAAAAGTATTTTCAATCACAGAAAATTCGAAACCTAATCTTTTAAAGTAATCACCTACTTGCTGCTGATTAATGTTAATACCCAAAATCCGTTCGATGCGCTGACTACGTACATTCACTAGATTTCGCTGTGGCAGTTTATTTTTAACTTCAATTATTGCACCTGCGCGGCCTCCACAAATCATTTGTATCAGATATGTAGCGCGCTCCAGAGCACTCTTTGTTGCAGCATAATCTACACCGCGTTCAAAACGATAAGCAGAATCAGAATTAAACCCAAGTTGAAATGATTTACCGCTGATAGCACTCGGAGTAAAAAATGCGCTTTCCAGAAAAATATCAGTTGTGCCTTGTGTCACACCACTATCTAACCCACCCATAATACCTGCTAACGCTAGTGGATTAGCGTCATCAGAGATTATTAGCATTTCCGGGTTTAAGTTTATGTCACTTCCATTCAATAGCTTTATTTTTTCATGAGATAATGCATAACGGACTTGAATATTCCCAGTAATCTTCATCAAGTTAAAAGCATGCATGGGTTGTCCTGTTTCCAACAACACATAATTAGTGATATCAACTACGGCGTTAATAGATCGAATTCCGCCACGTTCCAGCCGTTGTGACATCCATAATGGCACTGCAGCATTGAGATTAATACCACGTAATATCCGTCCACAATACATTGGGCAAGCATCAGGAGCAATTATACGTACTGATAAAGTATCTTCAATTTCTGGTAAAACTGGATTTATTTCTGGCAATTGTAGGTCAGAGTTTGTTATTGCAGCTACTTCACGCGCCACACCGAATACTCCGAGGCAATCTGCACGATTCGGTGTCAGACTTAATGTGAAAACTTTATCGTCAAGCTCATAATAACTACGAAAATCTACGCCCACCGGAGCATCTTCAGGAAGCAGTAGCAAACCATCAACTTCTCGAATAATACCTAATTCTTTTGCTGAACATAGCATTCCAGCAGACTCTATACCACGTAGTTTCGCTTGTTTGACAATTAAACCTGGCAAAGTCGCACCAATTAACGCACAGGGAACTTTTACACCTGCATTTACGTTAGGAGCACCACAAACAATTTGCAATATATCTTCCTCTCCCCCCCCTGTCTTAACACTACAAACTTTTAATTTGTCCGCAGATGGATGTTTTTCGATTGAAATAACCTCAGCCACAACAACATTTTCAAAAATTGCTGCTACCGGCTCAACACTCTCAACCTCAATTCCTACCATCGTTAATGCATGCGCCAATTCATCACTCGAATGTGGCGGATTAACATAACTTCGCAACCAATTTTCAGAAAATTTCATGTAAATCCACTACTAATTACTGTACGTGAGCTATCAAATTTAATTAAACTGCTTAAGAAAACGCAAATCGTTTTCAAAAAACAACCTTAAGTCATTGACTCCATATCTTAGCATCGTCAATCGTTCCACCCCCATGCCAAAAGCAAAACCAATAAATTGTTCATTATCGATTGCAACATGCTGTAATACATTAGGGTGCACCATTCCACATCCAAGCACTTCCAGCCAGCCTGTATGACTGCAAACGCGACATCCTCTTCCGTCACACATGACGCAACCAATATCCATCTCCGCGGAAGGTTCAGTAAAAGGAAAAAAAGAGGGTCGAAACCTTGTAGGCAAATCGTCTCGCTCAAAAAAATGAGCCATAAAATTAGTCAGAATACCTTTCAATGCAGCAAAATTAGCATTCTCATCAATCCATAATCCTTCTACCTGATGAAACATCGGAGTATGCGTTACATCAGAATCGCATCGGTAAACACGTCCAGGCGCTATTACTTTTATTGGCGGCTTATTATTTTGCATATAATGAATTTGAACAGGTGAAGTGTGTGTGCGTAACAAATCACCATTATCAATATAAAAGGTATCATGCATCGCTCGTGCGGGATGATTCTCAGGTATATTCAGTGCTGTAAAATTGTAATAATCAGTTTCTATCTCAGGGCCGGAGACTGCATTAAAACCTATTGAATGAAACAAAGTTTCAATTCGGTGCAATGTTTGTGTTATCGGGTGTAAACCACTCACACTTGTTCCTCTGCCTGGCAAAGTGACGTCTAACGCTTCTTCAGTCAATCTAGCCTTTAATTCTTTTGCTTGAATTATATTCCGCTGGGATTTAAGGAGTGCTTCTAGTTGTTCCTTTGCTTGGTTTATCCGACTACCCATAATAGGACGGTGTTCAGGAGGAAGTCCCCCTAATCCTTTGAGTAACTCTGTAAGCTCGCCATTTTTACCAAGATAGCGCGCTTTGATATTTTCCAGTTCCGCAGGATTATCAATTTCTTTTAACAACTCTGTTGCTTCACTGATTATTTCGTCCAAATTTTTCATGGAAATCGATTAAAAATTAGATTAATCCTTATTTTTTACTAAACAAGAAAAAGGGAGGTTCAGGTTTACATCCCGACCTCCCCATAAAATTCCCATTCCGGTCAATTATGTTACCAGGCTCGCTTTTGCTTGTTCCACAATTTTCCCAAAGGCTATCTTGTCAAATACAGCCAAATCAGCCAATACCTTTCTATCAATATCAATACTTGCTTTTTTAAGACCATTCATAAATACACTATATGTTAAACCACATTCACGTACAGCCGCATTAATACGTGCAATCCATAAAGCTCGAAATTGTCTTTTACGTTGGCGGCGATCCCGATAAGCATATTGTCCAGCTTTCATAACAGCTTGTTTGGCTATTCGATAAACATTCTTACGACGTCCGCGATATCCTTTCGCCAGATTCAAGATCTTCTTGTGTCGCGCATGTGCTGTTACACCACGTTTTACTCTCGGCATAGTCGCTCTCCTTTATGCGTACGGCATCATAGTACGAACTGAAGCTACATTAGTGGGATGAACACTAGTCACTCCTCGTAATTGACGTTTATTTTTTGTTGTTTTCTTTGTTAAAATATGGCGTTTAAAAGCTTGTGCACGCTTAATACCACCATTCCGACTTGCACGGAATTTAAAACGCTTCGCCGCACCGCTTTTAGTTTTCATTTTAGGCATAAAGACCCCCTTCTTTAACATGAAACCAGGTGTTTTCAAAATTGAAAAACTTTTCAAACCTAGTAATCACTTATTATTCCATTACAAATTATTAACTAAACATACTAGAAATCACGCTAAGGAGGAATTTTCTATTTTCGTTTTAGACTTATCGACTTTAGCTTCTTTTTTTCTAGGTGAAAGTACCATCACCATTTGTCTACCTTCCATTTTAGGAAACTGTTCCACAACAGCAAATGGTTCTAAATCAATTTTCACACGCTCTAATAAACGTACTCCAAATTCTTGATGCGCCATTTCTCGCCCACGGAAGCGTAACGTCACTTTCACCTTATCCCCATCATTAAGAAAATTAGTTAAGTTTCTTAATTTGATATTGTAATCGCCTTCATCTGTATTGGGTCTAAATTTTATTTCTTTAATCTGAACTTGTTTTTGCTTCAACTTTGCATCATGCTTTTTCTTACTTTCTTGATAGCGAAACTTGCCATAATCCATTAAACGACAGACAGGAGGCTGTGCCGTTGGTGCAATTTCAACCAAATCAACCCCCGCCTCCTCCGCTAAAATATTTGCCTCAGCAAGTGCTATAATGCCTATCTGCTCTCCATTAACACCAATCAAACGTACTTCTGGCACATCTATCTCCTGATTGATACGCGCTGTCTTTTCCTGAGCTATGGCAAATCCTCCAAATGTAATTGAAAAAATTATTTTCTTGTAGAAAGTTCTTCTTTTAGGCGTTTGATTAAAAGTTCTACAGTCATTAGACCTAGATCTTCACCTGCGCGATTACGAAGCGCGATTTTATTTGTTCGCACTTCTTCATCACCAATAATAATTTGATATGGAAGCTTCTGCAAACTATGTTCGCGGATTTTATAGGTTATTTTTTCATTTCTCAAGTCTAAACTAACTCTAATCCCATGATCCTGTAGCTGAACAGCAACTTCGTGTGCATAATCAGCTTGTCCCCTGGAAATATTTAATATGACTACTTGCACGGGTGACAGCCAAAGCGGAAATGCACCTGCATAGTTCTCAATTAATATACCGATAAATCTCTCCAATGACCCTAAAATGGCTCTATGCAACATAACTGGAATCTGACGCGAATTGTCTTCTGCAACATATTCTGCACCTAATCGATCAGGCATGGAAAAGTCTAATTGTAATGTGCCACATTGCCATACACGTCCAATACAATCTCTTAAAGAAAATTCAATTTTTGGCCCATAAAATGCACCTTCACCTGGCTGCAGTTCCCAAGAAAGCTTTGTCTCATTCAAAGCTGCTTCTAATGAAGCTTCAGATTTATCCCACTGTAACTCTGATCCTACCCGTTTCTGTGGTCGAGTTGAAAGCTTAACTAGGAGTTCACTAAAACCAAAATTTGCATAAACAACTTTCAACAAATCAATAAATTTCACAACTTCTTCGTGTATCTGGTTCTCTGTACAAAAAATATGCGCATCATCCTGTGTAAAAGCACGCACTCGCATTAGTCCGTGCAAAGCTCCTGATGCTTCATTCCGATGACAAGAACCAAATTCAGCCAGTCTTATCGGTAGCTCGCGATAACTTCGCAAGCCCTGATTAAATACTTGAACATGCCCCGGGCAGTTCATCGGCTTTATAGCAAAATCCTTCTCATCGGAATTTGTTGCAAACATGTTTTCACGAAAATTTTCCCAATGCCCAGATCGTATCCATAAACTTTTATCCAAAATTTGTGGTGTCCGGATTTCTTGATAACCATTTTGATTCAATATACTTCTCATATATTGTTCAATTTGTTGCCATAATATCCATCCTTTGGGATGCCAAAATATCATTCCAGGAGCCTCATCTTGGATATGGAATAAATCGAGCTGTTTTCCAAGTTTACGATGATCCCGTTTTTCAGCCTCTTCCAATCGATGCAAGTATCTTTTCTGATCTTCTTTACACGACCATGCCGTTCCATAAATACGCTGAAGCATTTCATTATTTGAATCTCCCCGCCAATATGCTCCAGCCACCTTCATAAGTTTAAAAACTTTTATCTTAGACGTTGCCGGTACATGCGGTCCTCGGCATAAATCCGTGAAATTACCTTGAGAGTAAAGTGATAAATCCTCATCCCCAGGTATAGACTCAATAATCTGTGCCTTATAATATTCCTGTTGATTATTAAAATAATTTATTGCCTCAGAACGCTCCATTATTTTTCGTTCTATTTTTAAATCTCGCTTACTGATTTCAAGCATACGCTTCTCGATAGCAATCAAGTCTTCAGGAGTAAAGGGACGTTTATATGAAAAATCATAATAAAAACCATCTTCTATCACAGGACCAATAGTAACTTGTGCATCTGGAAACAATTCTTTTACAGCATGCGCAAGCAAGTGTGCACAAGAATGCCGAATAATTTCTAATCCTTCAGGATCATTTTCTGTAATAATCGAAAGCTCGCAATCACTATCAATTCGACTGTTTATATCAACCAGCTTCCCATTTATTTTTCCTGCTATTGCTGCACGAGCTAAACCTGCCCCAATGGTTGAAGCCACACCCATAACATTTACTGGTTGCTCAAAAATACGTTCGGAACCATCTGGTAATCGTACAGCAATCACAAATATCCCTTTTTTCTCATAATGACTTAATAAAAGCTATTTTTTATAAATTATTTCGCAACTTGTAATTTTTAATTTTACTCAACAAGAGTTTTATACCAGTTACCCATTTTTTGCAAACCATTTAGGAATTTGGGAGCAAAACCAATAGCTACAGCATCAACTAGGCAATACCAAGCAGCCACTCCGCTAGGAGGATTTCCTTGTGTCCAATTAAAGACTGGTTCAATTGGTGCCCATTTCCATGTCCCAGCTGCTGTACCAATGATTTCCAACCATGTACAAATAAAAAATGCACCAAGATAAACCATCGGTGATCGGCCCTTAAAAATACAAATCACAAATATACAAAATAAAAACGCACCTACCTGATCTCCTTGTTCTGGTATTCCACTGATACCCCATAATGACCATACACTGCCAATAGCTATAACAAAGAAGGCCAGTTTTCTTGCATTCATTAAGAAAAATCTTGAGCGTGCAAGCTTAACAGCTGTCAGATAAACCATTCCATGGCCTGGAGGCACATAATACGGTACATTCCCAAATCGATAGGTATATCCCTCCATATAAATAGATGCAAAATGCTCTCCTACCGTAGCAAATGCCACTGCAATTATAACTTGCATTCTTATTTCTTTATTTTCGCCAATTAAAAGTCCAATTAGAAAAAGCCAAGCGATAACACCCAATAGGTTTTGAATTTGAATACTCGCGCTTCCATCAATTACTAAACTTACCGCTACGCAAAAAAAAGTAAACCCGGCAATAAAATAATCTCTATTCCTATGCGGATATGCTACATCAGGCTTTGGAAAATGGTCAAACATAATGCATAAACCCTACAACGTAATAAAAAACCCGCCATCAGCGGGTTATTCGTTTTTTTCAACCCTAAAAAATAATCTTAATAAAGGGATTTTTTTATGGGGATTAAGAATTGCCGATGAACCTAAAAAATTATTAACAAAATCAAAGAAGACTCTATTAAAATCGATAGAAATACTTCCTCCCTCCCCATAATATTTATTTTTAGGAGCTTTTCTATAAGGCGGGTTCCAGTAATATCAATATTTCCAGAACC
>CADEDJ010000077.1 GCA_902826055.1 uncultured Nitrosomonas sp.
CAACTCATTACATAAAATCATATCGTTATGGATTATTCAGAGCGGACTAATTATGTTGTACGAAACTTTGGACTCCATAATATTCAGCATACCTCACTTTGCGTTGACACGTTTAGTCTGTACGGTTGCTCCCATAGCCATATTGAAAATCATCTAGCAAATTGTAAGATTGGCAATTTTGGAAGTCTTTTTTCATTCTCGATACAGTCATTACTTTAAACCAGCAATCTCAGCAATTTCATGAGCGATATAGCACTCAGGTACATTAATTATCCTGACAAGTTATTTTTCTATCGTTAAGCACTTGCTGGTTTTTAATGAATACTAAAATCATATTGATATATTTTTAACAGATTTTGCGCTATCAGACCCTAACGATGAAACTGCTATAGCAAAAAATTCATCGAATTGCTAAAGCTATCTTTTTATTGACCGATGACATAAATGCATAAACATCAGTGCTTCTAATCGTGAATCCCTAGAGAATTTATTTTTTCTAGGGATTCACTTTTTGCGTAAATTAACCTGCCAATAGAAACAAGTATGCTGCAGAGGAAGATACACTGGTTAAGAAGTACTTCCTATGAAAAAAGCAGTAAAAAATACAGCAGCCTTATATATTGCTCTGCGCGAAACGTACACTAAAAAAATTAGTTCCACTAAAGTTTTTTACTAAGTTAAATTACCTCCAGTAGAAGCAGAGGTAATTTAACTTATGAAAATGCATAAGACCGCGGCACAACTGTGAATTTGATCTAACAGACACATGTCATATCGGACAATTGTCAGATCAGGTTGTACTACACCTCATCATTTTTGATTCTAGATCGCATTTCCTTTTGAAAAGCTCAGAAAAGAGAAAATTTGCGTGCTTTGGTACCATTTCAGGTTGCGAGTGAGTGCAAGAAACTGTAAAGATTAATCGATCTGCTATCCAATCCTAGCTTCTTGCGAATTTGCTTACGATGATTGTTGACTGTTCCAGGCGAGACACTTAATGCAGCGGCGATTATTTTAGTCGATTGACCGGATTTTATCATGGCCGCAACTTGTGTCTCCGCCGGTGACAATTTCTGGAACAAAGTAAATGAATTAACACTGCCATACGTCCGCGTCAATTCAACCAACCCCGATTCCAAGATATTTAATAGCTTAATAGACTGCCTACGTCCTTTGTTAGCCGTTTTCAGTTTTTTTAGTAAAGGATGAATATGGTTATCCATTTCATTGCTTAGCGCGAGTTGGGCATTGGCTCTATTTTTTTCCTGATGTTTGAACAAATAATCTAACGCCCTATTCGCTTCCGTAATTTCTTCTTCACACAAAAACAATTTTTCTTCGGCCTCAGTCAGTTGATTCTCCAGGTTACTAGAGTCTTCCAGCATTCGTTTCTCAGTTTGTTTCTGCATGGTTATGTCGACAAAATTGCCCACATAATGAGTGACTTGTCTTGCTTTATTGGTTACTTTACTGATAGTCAGTAAAATGGGAATGAGGTCTCCGTTTTTATGCCTATCCCATATTTCTCCTTGCCAATATCCTTGCTTGTTTATGCCTTTCCAGATCTTTTCATAATGTTCCGGTCTGTGCTGACCAGACTGCAAAAAAGAAGGTCTGTTGCCGATAGTGTCATGAGCGCTATAGCCGGTTATACGGGTAAACGCCTTATTGATTTTTACAATTTTCTTATCGGCATCCGTGATAATGATGCCTTCTTTTGTTTCGAATGCAATGGCAGCAATCCGCAGCGTTTCTTCTGCTTGTTTGCGTTTTGTGACATCGCTCATCGTTATTCGCATCAAGCTATTCCCAGTGCCATCATGCCAACGCCGGCAATCAAGGCGAATAAAATCGACTTTTCCATACCGACGATAAAA
This sequence comes from uncultured Nitrosomonas sp., assembly GCA_902826055.1. Lineage (GTDB taxonomy): Bacteria > Pseudomonadota > Gammaproteobacteria > Burkholderiales > Nitrosomonadaceae > Nitrosomonas. The sequence goes on from CADEDJ010000077.1 coordinate 1,878, forward strand.
TGGCAGCTCGCAACCGTGAATCTGACTGACTACTTTCGCTTGATTAAAATGACGATTCCACAAGGGTTGACATTCCGCATCAAGAAATTGCATGAATGAATGGCCGGTTAGGTCCTTATGCTTTGTGTCTAGAAAATTAAGCGCACTTTGGTTTATTTCAGTAATTTTACCTTCCATGGATAAGGTTAAATAGCCGACAGGCGCGAAATGGTAAAGACTTTGATAATGCTTGGATAACTCTTCCAAACATAACATGTTCTCGCGTAGTGCTTGGTTTTGTTGTAATAACTCGGTATATCTGGCTTGTAACTGGTGATCGACAGGATTTACAGGTAGCGTTTCACAATTAATTGAGTCCCTTTTGCTCTTCCGACAAATTGCACCATCGACATGCGGCAAGAATAATCTATTGTTTTTGCTATGATGTTTAAGACGGCTATTCGGAATAGTAGCTGCTAATAATGATAGTTTCTTTTCCGGGTGGATTACCGACTTTTTGGATCTTAATTGCGGCAAAATATTATTTGTTTCAGTAACATCTTTCTTTTTCATAGCAAAAATGCAGCCTTAGATCACTGGATCATCATTATCTAAGCAACATGAATAAACTGATGTACACATCCATCGACATCAGAACAGTCGCACCATTATTTGGAAAAAAATTAAAAATTGGTTTTACTAAACTGGAGGGAATTTTCAGCGATATGGTTTTGCCTGACAATGCGGCAAATTGTCGCACTTAAATTTGCGAAGTATAATAAGGATTCCTGCGTAGCATCTTAGCTACCGCCGCGCTATTCTGAATTTATTCAGTGGTTTTATAATCCAAAAATATCGTTAACGGTGACTGAAAGATCTTGAGTATCGATACCACCCTGTCCATCGCTAACTTCAATCGATACTTCATAAATATTGTCAGTGTCGGCATCGATTGGCGTTTCAAAATCCGGAGCACTTGCGAAGCTCAGAACACCGCTAGCGGAATCTATATCGAATAGAGCTTGATCGTTTCCACCGCTAATACTGTAAGAGAGTGTATTGCCAGTATCTGAATCGGTAGCGGTTACCGTTGTCACCGATGTAGAATTTTCGTTAATCGCAAGGTTAGCGGTATCAGAACCACCAGCAGAAGAGATTATGGGGTCATCGTTCACATTCGTGACACTTATAGTGACGATATCAAAATTTCCATTTCTGATTCCGTCGTAAGCTTTATAGGTCAAGCTATCGGTCCCGGCGAAATTTGCATCTGGAACGTAAGTAAACGATCCATCTGAATTTAGATTGAGCACGCCATGCTTAGTCCCAGACAATAAAACTGTTGTCAAAGTATGCCCAATATCATCGGAATCATTACTTAATATTCCCAAAAAAGCAGGTACTGAAAGACTGCCATCCTCTAATACCGAATACTCATCCCAGTTTGGCTGTTGCGCTGTTACGCCGCCACCTCGTGTTCCATCGATACCCAATGATGACATGTCATTAACCACAGAGCCTGTTCCTTCGGTTAATCTCCAATTACCTACCAAACCGCTCTCGGTACCCAATAACTTTTGATCATAATTTGCAGCAATTTCCGCTCCGGTTCGAACTATATTCCATATTCGCACCTCCGCAATCGAACCATCGAAATACTTTCCCGGGGGATTATTCGAGCGCCCACCAATTCGCAAATCATCAAGTGCCGCATGGGCATCGCCGATCAGACCGGAACCATTATAGGTGTGGACTAGCACACCATCGATATAAGTCTTGACGATACCGTTGTCATACGAAACAGCAACATGAGTCCATTCATCGATGGCAACTACATGGCCGGTATTGTGCCAGTCCCAGCCGGGGTTAGTATTTTTAAATGCCCATCGAACCGTTCCATCCGGAAATAAGCCAACTTCATATTCCCCTTCTTTATTAATAATCATTTGATTCGCATTACTCGAACTATCCGGCTTGATCCATGCTTCCATTGTCATCGTTGCAGTCATTTCGAGATTGGGATCGTTGCCAATTTGAATATAATCATCCGTGCCATCAAAATTAAGGAAAAATTCACTAAGGGCTTTGGGCGCGTGACTGTTTCTTGAGGAAACAGCAGGATTGGTCAATGTCGATCCATCGTTAACCTGAGTCTGTTTATCCAGGAAACCTGTATCTATTTTATCAAGCGAGGCCAACAATTGATTACTGGTAAATTGTTTAACGATGGATTGTAAATCACCACCGGATATACCGGCCGTAATCGCCGTCATCACACTCGTTTGAATTAATGACTTCACTTTAACCATATCCGAGAAAGCAGTAGCAGCAGACGGGATTTCACCATTTTCGAATTGATCGGCAGATTGTAGAATCAATGAGTTCATGTCATGCAATAACTCAGCCGCCTGCTCAGAAACTAAATCAACTATTGTTTTCTGATCTACCGCGCTTTTTTCATCGATGATTCCAAGCAAGATTGCAGTATCTTTTATGAGAGTTGCAAGCGTATGTGCATTGCTTAAATCCAGCCGCTCACCGCTTTCCACCGAATCGATGACATGTACAAGCAGCGTATTAAAAGTAAATTGGTCGATTTTGAAATACCGGGGCACAGAATCACTCACCAAAGACCGGGTAATAGTGAGTAAATTAGCTATTTGAGCAATCGCAGCTTGGATTTTGACTGCAGTCACTTGCTGTTCTTTCGACTGTCCATACAAACCAGTTGCGATAGGATCAAACACCGACATATCGACACGGGGAATATCAAATGCTTTAAATAACCATTCTTCAGCGGTATCAATATTTGGCGCCTGATCGTTATGCAACATCATCTTTATCAATGCCGTCAACGGCGTCATGACTATGGCGCCTTCAGGTGCCATGAGTGTTTCAGCAAAAGGTTTTCCCGTTGCGCTATCGATACCTCCGGCAGCAATATAATGCCCATCGGAAACATCCCTAATCAATGAAAACCCTCCGAATTCATCAGTTAGAGTATGGTGCTCATCCGTATCCCAAACGCCATTATCATTTTTATCGATAAAAACTATAGCGCCACTGACATAAGGACTCATTGCTGTGCCATGAACCGTGCCATCGGCAAAACGGGCAATCAGTGCATCAATACTTTGTTGAGCCACTACCATTGAAATATTCGACTGACCTATACCCTGTATCCATTCCCGCACTGCATTGAATATCGCCGAACTATAATAATCATTGTCCTTACCAAGGTGAGCCAATGAATTGGTAAAACTTTCTGCTGCGATAGAACGTTGTTCTAGAACGTGCTGCTTTTCAACATCTAATTCGCCGATTACAAACATAAATAATTTGGACCACGTATCAATACCATAATCCAATAAATCCTGTACTGCCTGAGCCGCTTCAGTATCAGTCAGTTTTAATCCCAGACCATTCAACGCCATGTTTTGCACCACGCCGCTAACACCGGTAGGCATTACTGGTAATTGCGCATTCATATAGTCATCGATATAAATCGCCACAGCCTGCCAATCCCCAGTACTTGCATAACCGTCTAATATTTCATCGCGCAATTTGACCGATGCGGGTACCCCTGTTGCCAGTAGAAATATTTTTTGCACGATAGCGGCAGGAGTATTTGGCATTCGTGATGCTCCTTCTAATCAGAAAAAGTGAATATTCCGATTATTATGGATCATTTGTAGGAATTCTCTTGCCCGAAAAGAAGAAGTATTAAAGCCTAATTCGCAGGATTATTTGCATTTTAAGAAAAATACAGGATGTGCAGTTAGCCTACTAGCAAGTATAGATTTAGCGATAATTTTGTACGAGCCAAGCCAAATTTGATTTTTATACTTACCCCCATTTAATACTCAAAACAAAGGGTAATCTTCACAAATACAGAAACAATAGTTTTATTAGCCGGAGTTCAACTGAAATAAATCAGAAATGGGTGTATCCTGAAGCGATATTTAACCTGTCATGGGCATACTAAAATGAACATACTCATAACCGGTGCAACAGGCTTTATTGGTCGCCATCTGGTACAACGCTTACAACAAAATCACCACACTATCAAGGTAGTGAGTCGCAACGCCGTGCGCGCTAGTCAGATGCTCGGTGTAGCGGCATTTGATTGGGATTATGCCACGCAGGATGTCCCCGCAGCGGCATTACATGAATGCGAGGTGATTATCAACCTGATGGGTGAAAGTTTAGGCGAAGGTCGCTGGACGAAAGCACGTAAGCATGAAATTTATGCATCGCGTATCCTGAGCACGCGTAAATTGGTTGCAGCCGCACCATCAACCTTACAGGCTTTCATTTGCGCATCGGCAATCGGCATTTATCCGGGTAAAGGCGATGATCTTTACGATGAATCTTTCCAAGTTTCCGATCATCTTAGTTTCATGCAGGCCATTTGTCATGACTGGGAACAAGAAGCTGCCCGGATTGAGCATAACGGCATCCGCCGAGTCAGTATTCGCACTGGAATAGTACTGGGCGATGGTGGCATGCTGAAAAAAATATTACCGGTATTCAAACTGGGATTAGGAGGATCTGTTGGTGATGGCCGTCAATGGTTGCCGTGGATACATATCGACGATTTGGTTTCGGCTTACGCTGAAGCTGTCCAAAATACACACTACCGTGGGCCCATCAATGCCGTATCACCCAATCCAGTGCGATATCGTGAATTCGCAACCATGCTTGGCAAGGTACTTAATCGCCCTACTTTCTTTCCGGTTCCGGCCTTTATTTTGAAACTTGCATTAGGTGAAGCCGCTGCATTGGCTTTAAACAGCTACCACATCACACCTAAGCGATTACTGGAAGAATACGGCTTTAAATTTAAATTTGATCATTTGACAACAGCTCTGGATGATTTATTTGCTAAAACTGTGCATTGATCCGTAATAAAATGCCTACCCCGCTCTCTGTTTTTTGGTTCAGGCGCGATTTGCGCCTGGATGACAATGCCGGACTATTGCATGCTTTATCATCAGGCCGGGCGGTTTTACCCATTTTCATTTTTGACCCCGCCATCCTGTCCGGATTGCCTCGGAACGACGCGCGTGTGACATTTATCTACGACACCCTGCAATCCCTGCGTGCCGAACTTGAATGTAAATACGCCAGCTCGCTTGCACTTTATTTTGGTAACCCACTGCAAGTATTTGATCAGATCCTGTATTCACATCCTGTTGCTGCAGTCTACTGCAATCATGATTATGAACCGGCTGCGCAAAAAAGGGATGAAGCTGTATGCCAATGGTTACAAGCGCGATCGGTAGCTTTTCATAGCTATAAGGATCATGTCATATTTGAAAAAAACGAAATCGCCAAAGACAATGGTGGCGTGTATGAGGTTTATACACCGTACATGCGTAAATGGCGCAAGATCCAAAATCAAACGGCGCCACTGCCTTTTTCAACTGCGGCGAAACTGACCAATATGGCCAAGCAGTTGCCTTTACCAAGTCTGACATTGGCTGACATCGGCTTTATTCGCTCTGCGATTACTATTCCACCTTACCGGTTAAACTCTGAATTGCTACAGCATTATGCGCGTGACAGAGATTTTCCAGCACTGTCGCGCACATCGTTACTGGGTCCGCATTTACGCTTTGGCACTGTCAGTATCCGACAAATTTTCAAGCAATCGCTCGATTATAGCGACACCTTTGGGAATGAACTTATCTGGCGTGAATTCTTTAGTCAAATTTTGTGGCATTATCCTCGAACGCAACATAGCTGCTTCAAGATGCGATATGACCGCATTCAATGGCACAATGATGAGACCGAATTTAAACGCTGGTGCGAGGGGACAACGGGCTACCCACTGGTCGATGCGGGCATGCGCCAGCTCAATGCAACTGGTTTCATGCATAACCGTTTACGTATGATTACCGCCAGCTTTTTATGCAAGCACTTGCTGATCGACTGGCGCTGGGGAGAAGCTTATTTTGCCGAAAAATTATTGGACTATGACATGGCAAGCAACATTGGCAACTGGCAATGGGTGGCCGGCTGTGGCGTGGATGCGGTGCCTTACTTCAGGATTTTCAATCCAACCTTACAAATAAAAAAATTCGATAAAGATTTTGATTATATTCGAACGTGGGTAAATGATTGGCAAAGTCCTGCTTATCCAGCGCCGATCGTTGATCACACCTTTGCGCGTGAACGCTGCCTGAACGTATACCGGCAAGCGGTTGGCTAGCTGGAGTGGTCTCGTTTAAAGGACACCTTATGTTCTGTTTAAAAGAGAAAATTTCAGTTTTTGCTTCTTGCACATGATTATGATCCTCTTTAGTGTCCATAACAGAGCCTAACAACCTGTTCAGTT
>CADEDJ010000078.1 GCA_902826055.1 uncultured Nitrosomonas sp.
ATATGACACATTTCGCCCCTTAAAGTTCGCGGATAATTCGTTCCGTGTCAATAAGGAAGTCTTCGTAGACTTGGGTTATCGCGGCGCAACTGTCCCGGCTGGGGTCAAGGTCTATCACCGCAAACTCAGGCGCGGCATTACCGCGCGGCTGAAACGCGATATTCGGCGACGCAGCGCCATCGAACCGGTAATCGGGCATATGAAAAACGACGGCCGCCTTCGCAGAAACTGGCTGCAAGGCACAGAAGGCGATGCCTTTCATGCCATCCTCTGCGGTTGCGGACACAACCTGCGGATGATTCTGAGGAAGCTGCGGCTTCTTCTTGTCTTGATTTTCCTACGCTTGGATTGGCTACCAATCAATGATGACAGAACTAATCATCGCCTTGCTGGCGCATATGCCTGAAAATAGAATTGTTCAGGGTGGACTATTTCGTCAGGCAATATTGAGAAGCGATGCAGTCTCAGACAAAGCCGATGTGCAGCACACTCTCAAGACCCTGCGCTATAAGCTCTTTGCCAAGGCTGGATACATTACTCGTGAGGGCCGAAAAAAAATCATTAACTTGGCCGTTGCAATGCAACAACGTGAGTGGATTGATGGCCTTTGGAATAAATCTAAAACTTTCGATCTTCCCGTTAAATTCACCCCCATCTTCTCGCCTTGAAATTCCTAATGGAAAATCTGGGTTTAATAATTAATTCAATTTCAATATTGTTATTATTGACATAAGGCTTTAGAAAATAAAATATTTTTACTTGAAACGGAAAGACACCTAACATACAAGTTCGTATTGATAAACCGTCAACTCTAATAATCAAGCAATTACCAGCACCCTATCTTGTATTTTCTCTATCACTCCATCCCAATCTCAATCAATACTTCATTCGGATTCACCGATTCGCCTTTGATAACGTGTACGGCCTTGACGATACCGGCAATGGGTGCGGTGATTTCTGTTTCCATTTTCATCGCTTCAGTGATTAGCACCGGTTGACCGGCGGTGACTTTTTGGTCGATTTTGACTAATACATCCAAAATGTTGCATGGCATACTGACGACGACGTCGCCCTCCGCAGCGGGCCGACGGCGTTTGCTGCCGATGGTGCTTTTGACGGCACCTTGTGTGCCGCCATCCAATACGATTTCATCGAGTGTTTCGACAACAATTTCTTCAGGAATACCGTCGACCATGAAATAAAAGTGCCGGAGCGTGTCATTTTTCGGGCTGGTACCGGTAACTTTGATATGGTATGACTCGCCGTGTAGCGCAACGTTAAATTCGGTGGGTGCTTTTTGTACGCCACCCGTCGGTATCGCAAGTTCGAGCGGTTCCGGTACCAAGTGGCCGGTTGAGCGTAACTCCAAAAATTGTTTGCCGACTTCCGGAAACATCGCGTAACTCAGGACATCTTCTTCGTTCAATGCCAAATGGCCGATTTCACGGCGCAGGTGTTCGAATTCCGGTTTCAGCAAATCGGCGGGGCGGCAGTCGATAATGTCTTCCTTGCCGATGGCGCGTTTTTGTAAATTGATATCAATCGGTGCTGGCGCTTTACCGTAACCACCCTGTAGGTAGCGTTTAACTTCGTTGGTGATGGTTTCGTAGCGCTTGCCGGTCAACACGTTGAGCACAGCTTGCGTGCCGACAATTTGCGATGTCGGTGTGACCAGTGGCGGATAACCCAAGTCTTTGCGCACGCGCGGGATTTCGGCGTAAACTTCGTTGATGCGATCCAGCGCGTTGCGCTCTTGCAATTGGTTAGCCAGATTGGAAATCATACCGCCGGGCACTTGAAAGACGTGCACACGAGTATCAACACCGGTGAATTCGCTCTCGAAGCGGTGGAATTTTTTGCGTACCTGAGCGAAATAATCATTCACTGCCTGAAGTTTCTGCAAATCCAAACCGGAGTCATAATCCGTGCCTTGTAATGCCATCACCAGGCTTTCCGTTGGCGGATGGCTGGTACCGCCCGACCAGGACGACAGCGCTGTGTCGATATGCCTGCAACCGGCCTCAATAGCTTTGAGCTGGCACATTTCTGCTAGACCGGCGGTAGCATGGCAATGCAGATGAATCGGCACATCAACGGTGTCTTGCAATGCTTTGACCAGCTCACTGGTGGCATAAGGCGTTAACAATCCGGCCATGTCCTTGATCGCGATCGAGTCGCAGCCTAATTCAGCCAAATCTTTTGCCAGCGCCATAAAACTGCTAACGTCGTGCACTGGGCTGGTGGTGTAGCAGATTGTGCCTTGTGCATGTTTGCCTGCTTCCTTCGTGGCTTCAATCGCAGTTCTGAGATTGCGCACGTCGTTTAATGCATCAAAAATGCGAAAAACATCCATACCATTGGCTGCAGCACGACTGACAAACGCGCGCACCACATCGTCGGAATAATGCCGATAACCGAGTAAATTCTGGCCACGCAGTAGCATTTGCAGCGGCGTATTCGGTAAAGCGTTTTTCAGTTTGCTCAAACGCTCCCACGGATCTTCCTTCAAAAACCGCAAGCAAGTGTCGAAAGTTGCGCCGCCCCAGCATTCTAGCGACCAATAACCAATACTGTCGAGCATTTGGCAGGCCGGCAGCATATCTTCTGTACGCAACCGGGTAGCAATCAGGGATTGGTGCGCATCGCGCAGAATGACGTCGGTAATATAAACTTTTTGCATGATTTTCCTTGCTGAATCAACTCGGTAGCTATAAGCCGGTATGCGAAGCAACCACTGCCGCGATCACACTCGCCAGTACTTCCGGCCGGGGTTTATCGGAATAATTGATCAGATTCGGATTTTGCTCAACGAATCCGGTATTGAATTTTCCGCTACGAAATTGCGGATGTCTTAGAATCTTCAAATAAAATGGGATCGTCGTTTTGATACCAAATAATCCCATGTCGCGCAACGTGCGCTGTCCACGCTTAATGACATCTTCCCAGGTGAGTGCGTTGACAATAACTTTCGCTACCATCGAATCATAAAAAGGGGGTACTTCATAACCGGTGTAAATCGCAGTATCGGTCCGCACGCCAGGGCCGCCAGGCGCATAGTACCTTGAAATACGGCCAAAACTGGGGAGAAAGTTATTCTTCGGATCTTCGGCGTTGATACGAAACTGAATCGCATAACCACGCCGCACGATTTCATCTTGTTTGTAGCGCAACGGTAATCCTGCTGCCACGCGGATTTGTTCCTCGACAATGTCGACACCGGTGATAGTTTCGGTAATGGTATGCTCGACCTGCACACGTGTATTCATTTCCATGAAATAAAACCGGCCGCTATCGTCGAGTAGAAACTCTACTGTACCGGCGTTGGTATAACCGACCGATTTGGCGGCAATTACCGCGAGACCGCCGATGTACTGGCGCTGTGCTTCGTCGAGTTGCGGCGATGGCGCGATTTCAATGAGTTTTTGATTACGGCGCTGAATCGAGCAATCGCGCTCAAAAAGATGAATCACATTGCCGTGGTGGTCCGCCAGGATTTGTACTTCGATGTGGCGCGGATTGACAATACATTTTTCTAGAAACACATTGGCACTGCCGAAAGCTTTACTTGCCTCAGAAACCACACGTGCAAAATTGCGCCGTAACTCATCCGCATTGTCGCAGCGGCGGATTCCCCGGCCACCTCCACCTGAAGTTGCTTTCAGCATAACCGGATAACCAATAATCTCTGCAACATCCATCGCCTCGTCAATCGAGTGCACATTACCGTCTGATCCGAGGGTCACTGGAATTCCAGCCGTAATCATTGCGTTGCGGGCTTCGGTTTTGTCGCCCATGCGATGGATCACTTCCGGTTCGGGTCCTATAAAAACCAATCTTCGTTCCTTACATGCTCGGGCAAATTGGGCATTTTCAGACAGAAAACCATAACCCGGGTGTATTGCATCACAACCTGTCGCAACCGCCAAATCCACCAATGCATGGATATTTAAATAACAGGCCATAGGTTCACTGCCGATGCAATAGGATTCATCCGCTTTTTTGATATGCAGCGCGAAGCGATCTGCTTCTGAATAAATAGCAACCGAACGAATACCCATTTCGGCACAGGCGCGGATGATACGAACCGCAATTTCGCCTCGGTTAGCAACAAGAATTTTACGCAACATGATATTTTGGCTCTTCTTATTAAAAAAACGATACTTATTTTATTCTACCTGATCAATTCCAAGATATGATCCAACATTATCATCTGATGCAATAATTTACTTAATCGATGATTTAAGTGCCTGCCCAAAATGCCCCCTTCTTGTTGGCTTGTTCTTACCATTACTCACAAGGATTAATTGAGATAATGATTTCTTCAAATACACCAAGTTATTGTTTATTCATTCAATCTTTGGACAAGTTAATATGCTACAAACTAGGGCTTTCAGGTTGGCATTTTTGTTATTTTTCTCCTGCATGGCTAATTGGACTATCGCAAAAAATCAATCTACCAATAATCAATTACTGGATTTGAGCATCGAAGAATTAATGAATGTCAAAGTAACTACAGTATCTAGAACTCCACAAAAACTTACAGAAGTTGCATCAGCCGTATTCGTCATTACTCAAGATGATATTCGCCGTTCAGGTGCCACCAGTATTCCCGATGCTTTGCGTATGGCTCCCGGTGTACAAGTGGAGCGAGTTGGAACGGATAAATGGGCTATCAGTATCCGTGGATTTAATGGCCTCTTCGCCAATAAGCTACAAGTTCTGATGGATGGACGTAGTGTTTACTCACCGATTTTTTCCGGAGTATTATGGGAGCACCAAGATACGCTCATGGAAGATATTGAGCGTATCGAAGTAATCCGCGGCCCTGCGGCAACATCCTGGGGTTCCAATGCAATGAATGGCGTTATTAACATTATCACTAAAAAAGCTGCCGATACTCAAGGTACACTCGTTACAGCCGGTGGTGGAAGCTTTGAGCATGGTTTTGTGGGTGCGCGCTACGGCGGCATGATTAATGAAAATACACCTTTTCGAATCTATGCGAAAGGTTTTAGCCGCGGTCAAACTCAATCTTTATCAGGTGAAAATGCTAATGATCAATGGCATTCAGGAAGAGGAGGTTTCCGTTTTGACCATCAACGTGGCATGGATCAATTTACTCTGCAAGGAGATTATTTCTCTAATTTTCATGGTAGTACGCTGGATAAAAATGCGCTCTCTTTGTCAACCAATCCGGCAGGTCACATCCGTGGACACGATGAAGGAGGAAATATACGCTTTCGCTGGGATCGTTCTTTCTCTGAACATTCTGCATTTATGCTGCAAGCGTATTACGATCGCCACCAGTCGCAACTGATACCCTTAGGAAAGTTTGAAGCGGATAGCTTTGATGTTGATGCACAATATCGGTTTCCACTTTTCGAGCGCCATCATCTCACATGGGGTGCTAATTATCGGCTATATCACAACAAACTTTTCCCTACCGATTTAGTCACATTTTCTCCTCGCGAACAAACGAATCATTTGGCCGGTACTTTCATTCGCGATGATATTATGCTGATACCGGATCGCTTATTGTTTACTATTGGCAGCCGCTTCGAACATAATGATTTTACAGGCATGGAAATACAGCCTAGTGCACGACTGATGTGGACACCGAATGCCGAAAATTCAATCTGGATGGCAGTATCCCGTGCAGTACGAACTCCATCTCGCGCTGAGAATGATGCCAATGTTAACATAACACCGCAAATTCAAGCGATTGCCGGATTATCTAGTCTACCATTTCCTATCTCAGCGACATTAAACGGTAGCAATCACTTTAAATCAGAAAAACTGATTGCTTACGAACTTGGATATCGACATCAATTTTCTTCGCAAGCTTCAATTGATATGGCTGGCTTTATAAACGACTACAGTCAATTGCGTGACGTAACTTTTGGCGCGTTATCGTTCAGTTCTGGATTGCCCCCACAATTAATTCAACCTGTCATGGCTAATAATCAAGGTTCAGCATTAACTTACGGCTTTGAAACAGCAATTGATTGGAAACCCAGAAACAACTGGCGCTTGCAAGGCAACTACCATTTCCTCAATATAGATTTTTCTTCTAATAACTTTTTTAGAAATACTGATCCAACTACGGGCGGTACAGAGAAAATCAATCCACGACATCAATTATCGGTGCGCTCAAATTACGATTTTTCTGAGAAATTACAACTCAATCTTTGGTTGCGTTATACCAGTGAAATCGCGTTCTACAATATCCCCAGCTATACCACCATGGACGCCAAGTTGATCTACAAGCCAACTAAAAATACTGAGCTATTCATTGTCGGCCAAAATCTGTTTAGTCAGAATCATAGGGAGTTTGTATCGGATTTTATTCCCATAGTACCCGTCTATATTCCGCGTGGCGTTTACGCAGGAGTCCAATGGCGCTTCTAAGGCATGGATTTTCGGCATTTATCAGTTGTAGTGCATTCATGAAACGTTATTTCTACAGTTTCATCTTGGTTTTCTGGTTAAACTATGGGCTACCTATTTCTCATTCCGTTGCTGTAGCTGACGTTAATTTAGAATATCATGTAAAGGCCGCATTTATTTATAACTTTATGGCATTTACTTATTGGCCCGAAAGTACGAATCAAACCATCCAACTTTGTATTTATGGGGAAAACTATTTCGGCAATGAAATCGATAAATTACAAAATAAATCTGTTAATAAAAAGCTGATTAATGTTATTCATGCCAGCGAGCTTGATCAATTAAAGCAATGCCAAGCAATTTTCTTTTCTAAATCGCTCAGTCCGCATCATTTATCTCGTACCTTAGAGGGCATATCGAATCAACCGATACTGACATTGGCCGATACTGCAACTGCAATATCACACGGAGTGACAATTAATATGAACTTAATCAATGACAAAATTGTTTTCGAGGTTAACTTAGCGATCGCTAGGAAATCGGGATTGGATATTAGTTCTAAATTGCTCCAACTGGCTACTAAAGTGTATCAATAGAAACTGAAACTTTCCATGCCCTAGAAAATACATCCGCGGTGATGGTATCGTTATCCGATTGCACTAGGGTCAGAGGTTAAGCTGACCCGATTTGGATTTAGGCAAATATTGCTGTCAGTTTTGCTACTAATCCACTGGCTACAGGTTGAAATACACCCAAGAAATTATTGAGTTGCATCATGCCTACGATAAAAATCAGCAGACCTCCAGCCACTATGCCGTATTTAAGACCCGATACAAAATTTGCTGATGCAGGCGCACGTGTATAAGTTTCATTGGAAAATGCTAGAAAGATCCTTAATATACCTAATAAAAATCCGGCTGCCACGCATCCGAGAAACAGATGAATTCCGCAATGAATTCTTTCCGTTATGCTTTCAGCGGCAAGTTCTAAGCTGGCAAAACGAAAGCATACAATAATCACAAAAAGCAATATAAGAGAATTCCAGAAACCTCCGAATCTTGTTTTAATTTCACTCTCCATACTCATAATTTTCTCCCTTTTAAATTAATAATGACACTGAAATGTGCTGAAAAGTTATTTATATATTTGTTTTATATTGATAAATTTTGTCAATTAACTTGTATCCAAGCCACTGATAATTCTTGTACTGTAAATAGCTTAAAGCCCAGCAATTATAGCCAAATTAAAATTGCTTGTAGCCATTGTTAGAAACAATTTACCGTACAGCAATATGGAAATGAGAGAGTAATTTTGGTAAGAATCTATCAATATGTAATTAATTTCTAGCGCCAACAAATCAGTCAATGGATGATCAGTTAAATGCGACATTTGTCAGTTGTTCCCTAAATTTTTGACTATATCGCGCACGCTAATTCCATCGCTATCCTCCATTTTATGCTTTCATTTAATGAGACTTCGGACGTCGTGAAATTCAGCATATCTTACTATGGAAATCGAGCGACGGCATTGACAATGGTATTCAAGCCAACAGAAGCGGTATAGAAGAAATGGTTCCGCGGTAAATGGATTAAACTGTTAGCGGATGTTGCGTACGGTGTGAAATTCGGTTAGCGACGTGAAGTAATATTGAGATCAAGAATGTTATGCTCTGAATCCATTTTATGGTTGTTTCATAAGAAATTCTTCGACTTGCCCGACAGGAAGTGGTTTGCTTAAGAAATAACCCTGAACCTCGTTACAGCACTTATTTT
>CADEDJ010000079.1 GCA_902826055.1 uncultured Nitrosomonas sp.
AGAACGCTCTTTCTCATGGTTGGAAAAATGCCGGCGGCTGTGGAAAAATTGTGAATGCAAGCTCAACACCACCCCACAGTTCGTCCACCTTGCTTTCTTGGCATTGTTACTACAAAGACTTTGAACGGGTTCTTAGAAAGTTTGAGACTGGTTAGTTACAAAAACAGCGCTAATTTTAAGTAAAGATGGCAAGGATTAGTTTTTACTTGAGTATTCATTGAGTTGGATAACAGTTTGTATTGGTGTTTTATTTTGGTTATACAGATCCATAAAACATATATTGTATGAGTATTAAGTCTGTTAATTTGCCTGTTATTGAAGTTGAAACCGCGAATAATCCGAATTATGTAATCATATGGCTACATGGTTTGGGTGCAGATGGAAATGATTTTGTACCGATAGTTAATGAACTAAAGCCATTTTGCAAAAAACCGACCCGTTTTATTTTTCCGCATGCACCAGAACGATCTATAAGTATAAATAATGGCTATATCATGCGTGCGTGGTATGATATTTTGTATCCTGATATTGATATTCACCAAGATGAAGCTGGCATTGGCAGCTCACAACAAGCCATCGATAATTTAATTACCCGGGAAATGCGGCGTGGTGTGATTCCAAAGCATATTGTGCTCGCTGGATTTTCGCAAGGCGGTGCGATGGCCCTTCACGTTGGATTACGCCAGAGTAATCAGTTGGCTGGGATTATCGCGCTTTCTTGTTATTTGCTTGGGACGGATTCTTTTACATCTGAGACGAGTGTAGCAAATGCGAAGACACCCGTATTCATGGCGCATGGAACATATGATGCCGTCATACCCTTGCGCCTCGCGACCGATTCAAGAAATAAACTGTTGGCGGCTAGTTACGCAGTCAGTTGGCATGAATATCCTATGGCACATTCCGTATGTTCACAAGAGGTTGTGGATATTGGGAATTGGTTGCAGCACATTATTGACTAGATATTCTACCACTTGCTTTGCAATGCAAATAGAGCTGATTGAAAGCTTTGGTATTTCATTAAATATTATTTAATATTTTGAAAATAAAATATAAATACTGTTTGATTCAATTATTATGAAGTTGGCGACATGGAATGTTAATTCATTAAAAGTTCGATTACCGCAGGTAATTGATTGGTTGAACATTAATCAGCCTGACATACTCTGCGTACAAGAAACAAAATTATCCAATGAAAATTTCCCAGAAAGTGAAATTGCAGCCGTTGGTTATCAGTCATTCTTTGTTGGCCAGAAAACTTATAATGGTGTAGCAATATTGAGTAAACATCAGGGTAGTGATATTGTAACTGGTATACCGGATTTTGTGGATGAACAAAGACGAGTGATTGCTGCAACTTATGATGATCTACGTGTTATTTCCGTGTATGTGCCAAATGGAGAAAATATCACATCCGAAAAATATAACTATAAATTAAAATGGCTGCCAGCTCTGACGAGATGGTTACAGCAAGAATTAAAACATTATCCGAAAGTAGTGGTACTTGGAGATTTTAATATTGCACCTGAGGATAGGGATGTCTATGACCCGGGAGCTTGGGAAGGTAAAGTGCTGTGTAGTCAACCTGAGCGAGATGCTTTTAACGATTTGATTGAACTGGGATTCACAGATAGTTTTCGTTTATTTGAGCAACCTGAAAAATCTTATACTTGGTGGGACTATCGAATGATGGCTTTTCGTTTAAATCGGGGATTGCGCATTGATCACATATTGTTAAGTAACGAACTTGCTAACCGCTGTATAAGTTGCACAATTGATAAAATAATGCGCAAGCAAGAACGTCCTTCTGATCATGCACCGGTAATGGTAGAGTTGTCTAGGTAAGTTCTGTCTGTCAAGGCTGTGGTTGTTTAGTTTTGTTTGGCAGATTTTGGAGTTCATTTCTCAATACGTTAAGATTTCTTTCGCGTACATTGATTTCTTCTCTTAAACGTTCTACCCGATTAAGGTATCTTTGGTAATTACGTTCACTACCCAAGCGATCAGGAACACCATCTTTATATTCGTCTCTTACTTCATTTAGGCGTTTTTCTTCTTCAGATATTTTTCCTTGTAATTGCTCGCGTTGTTCTTCAAGTTTCATCGATTCTCTACGTTTTGCTATCCTTTCTTCAATTTCTCCCGTATTTACCGCAGGAGAGGGAATAACAACAATAGGTGGTAAATCAATCTTTTTTGCATTGCTGGAAGGAATATTGGAATAAGTTACATTGCCTCTCTCATCAACGTGTTTATAAACACCAGCTTGACTTAGGCAAGAGAAAAAAGTCAAAGAAATAACCAAAATAAAATTCTTTTTCATGGTTCAATGTAATAATCGATCGCAAGATTCCTAAAATAGTTAGAGTTTAGTAAGCTCTTTTTTTAATGCGGTGATATTTCTTTGGTGTAAAAATAATTTATTTTTAAGTTGCACAGCTTTTTCTTGATAATTGTTGCCAGATTCAGGGTTACTTTTAATTTGGGAAAGGAAATTTTGTGTATCAGTGAGAAGTTTTTCTTCAGCCAGTAACTCTTTTTCCAAAATCTGACGACGCATGACATCGCGCTCTTTTTGTGTCGTATCTTTGACACGAGGAGAACTTGACCGCACACCTGATTGTTCGCTGTTTCTTGAGAAAGATGCGATAGAGATCTTTTGTGCATTACCGATACGTCGATTAGTGAAAGTAATATTGCCATCTTTATCGACATATTTGTATATATCTGTTCCAGCAATCGCATTCGATAAGAAAGTGAATACTATTGCAATTAATAGGATAAATAGCACTTGAATTCTCATAGCCTTATGACCAAAAAACTAATGATAACTACAACTATTTGATCAGTCTACAGATTATTTTTTCTAATATAAAGTAAAAAAGAACCCACAATCCTATTCTGTTAAATTAATTGCAATGGTCCTGTGCTTTCAGCTACAAACTGTAATACATGTCAAATTCAACTGGGTGTGTAGTTGTACGTAATAATATAACTTCGTCCATTTTTAGCTGAATATACGCATCAATCATATCATTCGAGAACACCCCACCACGGATTAAGAAGTCACGATCTTTATCGAGGTAATCCAGCGCTTCATCTAGAGAAGCACATGCATTAGGCACTTTAGCAGCTTCTTCTGGTGGTAAGTCATAGAGATTCTTATCCATTGGGTCACCCGGGTGGATTTTGTTCTGAATACCATCTAATCCCGCCATCATTAGTGCAGTAAAGGCCAGGTATGGATTGGCTGTTGGATCAGGAAAGCGAACTTCTATGCGACGTCCTTTAGGACTGCTTGTATGCGGAATACGAATGGCTGCTGAGCGATTGCTGGCCGAATAAGCAAGGTTAACCGGTGCTTCAAAGCCTGCAACCAAACGTTTATATGAATTAGTACTTGGATTGGTGATTGCATTGAGTGCCTTGGCATGTTTCAGAATGCCACCGATATAGTTAAGTGCTATTTCAGATAGTCCTGCATAACCATTGCCAGAAAAAAGATTTTTGCCGTCTTTCCAGATGGATTGATGAACGTGCATACCTGAACCGTTATCGCCAACGATAGGTTTGGGCATAAATGTTGCTGTTTTTCCGTATGAATGTGCAACATTATGTACGACATATTTCAATATTTGGTTCCAATCCGCGCGTTTCACCAGGCTATTGAAACGCGTACCAATTTCACACTGACCTGCTGTTGCTACCTCATGATGGTGTACTTCCACACCAATACCCATTTCTTCCAGCGTAAGGCACATAGCAGAACGGATATCTTGCAATGAATCAACTGGAGGTACTGGAAAGTAGCCACCTTTTATAGCGGGCCGGTGACCGATGTTACCACTTTCGTATTTGATCGCTGAGCTCCAGGCTGCCTCTTCTGATTCAATTTTGACGGAACAACCAGACATATCGGTATGCCATGATACTGCATCAAAAATAAAAAATTCTGGCTCTGGGCCAAAATAAGCAACATCACCTATACCGGTTGATTTTAAGTAGATTTCTCCACGCTTGGCCAAAGAACGCGGATCGCGGCCATAACCTTTGCCATCGGCTGGTTCTGCTACATCGCAGGTCATCAGTAGTGTCGGTTCATCCATAAATGGATCCATATTGGCCGTGTCAGGATCAGGTATCAATAACATATCGGATGCTTGAATACTTTTCCAGCCGCCTATAGACGAACCATCAAAAGGGTGGCCATCTTCAAATTTGTCTGCATCAAAAGCATGAGCAGGTATGGTCACGTGATGTTCTTTTCCATTTGTATCGGTAAAACGTAAGTCAACAAATTTGACTTCATTGTCTTGAATCAATTTCAAAACATCAGCTACCACCATTTTTCTTTCTCCAGACTAACGTCGTTAGTTTTATAAACAAGTTAAAATTGTAATTATAACAGGTACAACACAATGAATAATCGGACAATCCTACCAAACAAAGAGAGGGATATGCATAAACGATTGCTAAATCAGCATCCTATCTTATTGTCTCCAGGTGATTTTTGTGATTTAAAGGAATTACGAGATCGTATATTTTAATTGCATCGTTGCAAATAAGCCAACGACTGAATCTATAGTTTTGCGGGTGTCAATAAAATCGTTAGAATGTATATTTGGAGAATAGAAATGCCAATAAACCATAGGTGTTGGGCTTTGCATGCCTAGCGCTCTTAAAATCCTTAAAGAAGTCTTCGGTTATCCTGATTTTCGTGGCCAGCAAGCGGAAGTGATTGCGCATTTGGCCAATGGCGGTGATTGTTTGGTGTTAATGCCGACAGGTGGTGGCAAATCCCTGTGTTATCAAATTCCCGCTTTATTGCGTAATGGCGTTGCTATTGTTGTTTCGCCATTGATTGCATTAATGCAAAATCAAGTAGCGGCATTACATGAAATAGGCGTACGTGCGGCTGTACTCAATTCATCACTATCACCGGAAGATACCGTGACAGTGGAACAAAAACTTCTGGCTGGTGAATATGATTTGTTGTACGTTGCACCGGAACGTCTACTTACTGCACGGTTTTTGAATCTGATAGAACGTATTGCGATTGCATTATTTGCAATTGATGAAGCACATTGCGTTTCACAATGGGGGCACGATTTTCGTCCAGAATATATTCAGTTATCGGTATTGCATGAACGCTTTCCTAAAGTTCCGCGTATTGCCCTAACAGCGACAGCCGATTTGGATACGCGCAGAGAAATCATTGAACGCTTGGGGCTAGGTGCTGCCAAGATATTTGTTTCTAGTTTTGATCGTCCGAACATTCATTATCAAATAATAGATAAAACCAATGGCCGGATGCAATTACTGGATTTCATTAAAGCACAGCATCAGGATGATGCGGGAATTATTTACTGTTTGTCCCGTAAGAAGGTCGATGAAATAACAGCTTGGCTCGTAAACCAAGGATTACGCGCAGTAGCTTATCATGCAGGAATGAGTTCGCAGGAAAGAAGACAGAATCAGGAAAAGTTTTTGCGTGAAGACGACATTATCATGGTTGCTACGGTAGCATTCGGCATGGGTATTGATAAACCGGATATACGATTTGTGGCGCATCTGGACTTGCCAAGAAGTATTGAAGGCTATTACCAGGAAACTGGCCGTGCGGGCCGTGATGGTCGGGTAGCGAATGCTTGGATGGCATATGGTCTCGGGGATGTCATTCAGCGACGGCGAATGATTGAAGAATCTGAAGCGCAGTTTAAATTTAAGCAGGTTGCTGTCAGGAAACTCGAAGCTATGCTATCGTTATGTGAAACAACAACTTGCCGTCGTTTACATATGCTCAGTTATTTTGGTGAAATGGTTGATACTGTGCCGTGTGGAAACTGTGATGTTTGCTTAAATCCCCCACAAGTCTGGGATGCTACGGTGGAAGTGCAAAAAGCATTGTCTTGCGTTTATCGTACCGGGCAAAATTTTGGTGCAGGATATTTGATTGATGTATTACGAGGCAATCGGACAGCGCGTGTGAAAGAATGGTGTCATGATAAAATTAGTACTTTCGGAATAGGTAAAGATTTATCAGAAACAACCTGGCGTGGGATATTTCGTCAAATTGTAGTACTTGGTTTGTTAATGACGGATAGTGAAAGTCATGGTATCTTGTATTTAACCGAACTAAGTCGTGCAGTTCTCAAAGGACAACAAAGTGTACATTTGCGGCTGCCAATCAACTCGATAAGATCGTCCGAGAAACAGCCAGATAGTGATATAACCACGACGTTGAATCCGACCGAACATTACTTGTGGGAGCGATTACGCACATGGCGCGCTAAAACCGCTAAGGAAAATGGTGTCCCTGCGTATGTGATTTTTCATGATGCGACTTTGCAGGAGCTGGTACGATTGTCGCCCAAGACAGAAGATGAATTACGGCGAATAACAGGCATTGGTGTACGTAAGCTGGATAAGTACAGCAGCCACCTGATGGCGATACTTCGTGGTGATTGAATTGGTTTTGTTATAATAAATCATAGGAATATTTTGCTGGGCAGATGTTTGGAAGTTTAAGAGGTTTTGTTATATACTCAAATTTCAGATGAAAGATTTGGTAAATTTAATAAGGAATTAAAGTGATGAAATTATCAATTTTTGCAATAGCCCTATTAGCTTTCTTAACTGCCTGTTCAAATGCGGATATGGGTGATCCAAGTGCAAGTTCAGATGACTGCCAATTCGGAGTAGATGGTAATGGTAACTGCCTCAAAGAAGGCCAAGATCCTCGTCCTTATGGTGGTACTAGCAAACCGGGACACTAATCCCTTTGATTAGTAATCTCTCCATGGATGAATGAAAACAAAAAACCGCCTGTTTAGGCGGTTTTTTGTTGGTACTGCATTTTTATTCTTTTTGTATATTAGCTCGATAGATATTTACAGAATTTTGTATGGTGTTATCAAGTATATAAAATTAAAAATTTATTTACCTAACCGATAATTCTCCTGCGACGTACGGTATATCCTACTAAACCAAATCCAACAATCAGCATTGCATGAATTTCCGGTTCTGGAATAGGGCTGATAAAATTATCAGTGTTAACTGTAAAAACCAGATCTCCTCTACCAAAATTAAGGCCTTGCCAGTTTACATATAAGTGGTTTTCATCAAAATTCAAAATTGGCGTTCCTAATAACCCCGTGTTCGTAATGAGATTAAAAGAAGTGAATGAATCTATCGTCGAAAGTATATCGCTAATGGCAAATCCATTAAATGCTGCTGAAGAAAAGCTAAAATCATTCGTAAACGAAACAACAAAATCATCGCCACTAAAATCAATGGCGCCATAACCATCGACCACATTTGATATTTCTACGCCCGAATTCACTAAGTAATTACCATTTTCAGCGGAAGTATAGGGAGTAGTTAGGTCTGGAAAATAATATTGATAGTGAATAGTTTGTCCCACAAATAATCCAGCAGTGGCAGTTCCTAATCCGGAGCAAAGCCAGATAGCGGCAAAAATCATTATTGATCGTAAAAGCTTACTCATTATTAATTCTCCATAAATTTTATAAATTGGTAGCTCAAATCATCAAAATTTATGCGGTATATCATGCATGAAGGCTGTTTTTCTTAATAGAGAAAAGTGTCATAAAATTAGTAACATGAATAAACTAGTAAAAAACTGATCTGGCTAGTTGCAATGTCATGGAATGAATAGTATGAATGTCCTATGCTTCACCAATTTATTGAGCGTGGATTAGCTTGGAGTAGTGAATGGGTATTGTAAAACTGGATAGGTTCCTTGCTATACTCTACCTAGTCCACCCTGAACAATTCTATTTTCAGGCATATGCGCCAGCAAGGCGA
>CADEDJ010000080.1 GCA_902826055.1 uncultured Nitrosomonas sp.
TAGTATCAAAAAATAAAGCATATTACGGCGCAATCGCATTTCAAGGAAATAAGATGCTGATTAGTTGCCTACTTTCCACTTTTCTTGCGCAACGAATTAATCAGCAATTCCCTAAATTTCTTCTAGGAGCTGCCATGAAACGTTTTAAGAAAATAATTCGCACTTTACTCTTAAGTTTGCTTGGGGTAATACCATTAGCGCCTGTTTTCTCACAACCCATAGTAGATGGCGGTAGCTGGAAAACGGGTGTTCCGATGAATAATCTTATAGCTGGACATATTGCACTAAACGCAGTTGGCGGTAAGATGTTTGCAATGGGCGGTTTGGGTAATGATCATTCTGGAGTCAATAGTTTTGAATCCTACGATCCAGTTACAAAAAAATGGACTGTCATGGAACCAATGCCATTTGCGCAATGGGGCCATTCTTCGGCAGTCCTTAACGGTAAGATTTTTATTATTGGCGGCATTATTGGCGATTTTGGGGGTAGTGGTTCTTATGTTAGAAAATTGCAAATATACGATCCGCTAACAAATACGTGGCAATTTAAAGAATTTCCGTTAAATCTGATAAATGCATTTAGGGCGGCCGTTACTTTGAACGGCAAAATTTACTTACTTCCTGGCGGTTTTGGATCGTCAAGTGATTTTACCTTCGAATATGATGACTCAACTAATGAATGGACATCACGGGCTCCTATGAATATAAGGCGGAATCAGGGATACACTGGAGTTGTTCTTAACGGCAAAGTGTATGCAATTGGAGGAGCTAACCCACTCAATCATGAGTGTGAAGCATCGGTAGAAGAATATAATCCGGTAACAGATACATGGAAAATGATTGCCCCCATGTCTGTAAAGCGTTGTAATAGCGCAGCGGTTGTTTCTGGTGGAAAAATCTACGTGATTGGTGGAGATCCACATGGAAATTACCAAAACTCAATTTTAGATGTCGAAGAGTATGATCCTGCCACCAATAAATGGCATGTCATGGCTCCCATGTTAACTCCTCGTTCCGGTGTAGCCGCTGTAAAATTAAATAACAAAATTTATGCTATTGGAGGGGGAATTAATGGTCAATTTCTCAATATTGTAGAGGAATACACCCCTCCTCAGAATTGTTTAATAAAACCCCCAGTATTATCTGCATTGATCAGCGGCAAAACCGGTATTCAAAGTGCGCGACAATGGACGGTCACCTTAACAAGCACTTGCTTTGCAGACGAGGCGCAAATTGATGGATTGACGTTGACTCAAACTTTTGGCGCGGCTTGTACGCCGATAATCACCAGTCCACTCAAATTTCCATTAAAAGTGGGTGATATCGAAGCGCATGGTGAAGCCAGTGGTGTGGTGACCATCAATTTCTCAGGCTGCGCTAATAACGCGCGATTTAGCGCCAAAGTCACATACAGTGCCAATGATGGAACAGTGCATGGCTCCAAGACCTTGAATAACCAATATCGCTAATCCATCGGGGAAAATCAATCATGTTGAAACGATTACTACTTCTGAGTGTTTTCTTAGGTACGCTTTTCTGCGCCTCGCTTCAAGCTGCAACTTCATTCCAGCTTAATCCGTTGGATGGCGCAATTTCCGGGAAGCCCGGTTCTACCATCGGTTGGGGGTTTAACCTCAGCAACGATGAGAATTTTCTCGTCGTCACCAGTGTATTATTTGAACCGGATACTGCGTTGGGAACATTCACCGATTTTATCAGCGCAGCCAACTTTTTCGTCGTCGGTCCCGGAAACAGTAGTAGCACCGTGTGGGCGCAAACCTTCAACGCCGACCTGCAAACTGGTGTTGGCAGCTTCTTCATTAATTCCGATGCAACAATCGGTAGTGTCGCCAGTGGCGATATGGTGTTGACCTACGACCTGTTTTCGCGCAGCCCGTTGGATCAAAATTTTAACCCTGATACCGACACGCTTTCGAATGGCAATGTGCTATCGGCGAGTGCATCCGTGACCGTTTCCCCAATTCCTGAACCGGAAACCTACGCCATGTTGCTCGTAGGGCTTGGTTTGTTGGGGTTTGTGACGCGGCGTAAGTGTAGGCAGAAAAACACTTAACTACAATCCGTGATTCTCACATTTAAAGCGATTTTCAATTGGAATCGATAGGCACCAATAAAAAGGAAACATCATGAACATGATAAAGATTTTTACGCTACTGATCAGCATCGCCTTTGCAAGTGCACCCATCTTTGCACACGCCTATCAGATTGCACCGAATCCGAATCCGGTCGGTAATACAATCGATGTGTTAGGTAGCGATGCTGAAACTGGCAACTTCACTAATTTTGGTTCGCTGCATATTGGTAAGAACGGTATGCTGTTCATCAACACTACCCTGCCAGAAGAAATTACCTTAAGCAATGAAAGTAGTGGCAATTTGATCATTGACAACGGTGGTTTTTTAAATGGTGGCACGCTCGATGACTATTCTTTACCGACCCTTTTAAAGAGTAGTGGTACCCTGAATAATAGCGGTAAAGTAGAAAATTTCTCTTACATATACAACAGTGGCATTCTAAACAATGAAGGTACTTTGAGAGTCACTATCACGATTACAAATACTGGAATAATGAACAACAATATTGACGGGTACATAAATACTGGTATGGGTGGTTTGGCCAACACTGGGATTTTCAACAACTACGGCACATCGTATGTCGTATTCTCTAACGGCGGGGGTGGTACCCTGGTTAATTATGGTTCGATGGATTACTCTACAATCGATAACGCATCGGATAGTACTGTAACTAACAATGGTGTGTTTCACAATGTAGGGATATTCAACTGGGGCGGGACGATTAATGGCTCCGGCACCTTTGTTCACGATATATCGAGAGGCACAGGTATCCTGAATAATGGAAGTTTTAGTCAAGCGTCCTTTATGATCAATCAAGGTAATATCAGCGGAACTGGTAATTTTACAGGCGAAGTAACCTTAGGTAGTGGAGCAACTGTCAGTCCTGGACCATACCCATCATATTTAGGCACATTGACCTTCAATGGCGATTTTCATAGTAGTGGTGCCTTTGGTATTGACATCAGTGGAACGGAAACCGGGCAATATGACGCACTTGTTATCAACGGAAATGCCGATTTTACTGAGGGCAATGTTTTATTCAATTTTACCAATGACTTTCGCCCTTCAGTCGGAGATCACTGGAATTTCTTGCTTTCCGATAACCCCATTGGTTTGGATAGCTTGAACATCAGCTTTGCTGGTTTATGGCAAAGTGAAAAAGTCAAAGGAGACCTTATATCAGATAGTTCAGGTGGACACCTGCTGATTACAGCCGTTCCAGAGCCTGAAACCTACGCCATGCTGCTCGCAGGATTAGGTTTTCTGGGTTTTGTAGTGCGTCGTAAAAAAAGAAGCTTGCAAGACAAATGAGCATTAATTCTTTATCTATCCTATCAGGAGATTAACCAATGAATACAAATCGAATAGGCAGTTTGATTGCGTTATCGGCGCTGGGTTTGGTTTTTGCCTCGCAATCCCAGGGTGCTGCGATTATTAATCCGAATGCAACAATACCTTTGCAAAATGCGACGGCAACATTTAGTCAGCATTTAACGGCAGATTTCACGCCCGACAAAACGATTGACGGCATCATTTCCGGTACGGATTGGACGTCGTGGGCCGTCTTCCCCGAGCAATTCAATACGCAAACGATTGTTTGGGAAACAAAGAGCGATCTGACATTGAATCATACGACTTTGAATTTCTTGCTTTTCCACCAAGAATTGCTGGCTGAACCAGGACACAGCTTGGGTCATTTTCGCCTTTCGTATACCACGGATAATCGTGATCAATTTGCCGACGGGCGCGCAGATGGCGGCGATGTGTCAGCGAATTGGATACCGATTGATCCTGCATTCATGTCATCCACTGAAAGGGGAACAACTTTTACCGAGCAATCTGATTTTTCTATAGTGGTATCAGGGGGAGCAAATCAGTATCCCATTTATACCATTGGCAGTGAACTTACTGTAGAGGGCATCACCGGATTCCGGCTTGAAGCGATATCTGGCCGGCAACCGCTTAACGGCAATTTCGCCTTATCTGAATTCGTGGTTTCGGCGGTACCGGAACCTGAAACCTACGCGATGCTGCTTGCAGGACTTGGTGTGATAATGTTTGGGGCACGCCGAAGAAAAGCAACATCCACCTAAGGAAATTCTAAATAACCCTCAATGTCATTGCGAACAAAGTGAGGAATTTTTGACAATCAATACCATAGATTTTTCGCTATGTTCGAAATGACAGTTATTCAGAGTTTGCCTCAAATTGGAAGACTGCGTTTAATCTATAAGTGGGAGAGTAGATTTGCGTTATTAGTAGTTGGCAAAGTGCATGTTCATATTTAAGTTGCTAGTTTGTTTGTACTTTCAGAATTGTTTATTTCACACGTTCGTCTTGATTAGTTAACCACCTAAATTATTTTAAGGTCATCATGAGTTCCAAATTATCAAAACTTAAGTGCTTTGTAATTTTTCTTACCGCAATTATTGCAGCTCCAATGCCAGCAATGGCTAACGCGAACTGGTCAATCTTAAGGTTAGGTTTCAATTACTTTGACGTGACACCTACTGCCGTTAATGATTCCGGCCAGATAGTGGGGTACGCCTTTAATGACTCAGACAAAAGTAGGCATGCTTTTATTACGGGTCCTAAGGGTGCAGGCATGACAGATCTGGGTACGTTGGGGGGTACGGAAAGCTATGCGAGTGGCATCAATAATGTGGGGCAGGTAATAGGCGCATTTCGCACGGCAGATGAAGAATGGCATGCGTTCATTACCGGTCCTAATGGTGTCGGGATGACAGATTTAGGTAACTTGGGCGGATACTCTGTTGTACCTAATGCCATTAACAACTCTGGCCAAATAGCAGGCGTTGTTGAAACTGGCCAAGGCAGTATCGGCTTTATGACAGGCGCTAACGGCAAAGGCGTAACCTATTTGGGCACCTCGATTTATGCTGAAGATATTAACGATTCCGGGCAAGTAGCCGGAACATTTTTAACGGCTGAAAGCTGGTCCCGTGCTTTTATCACCGGTTCTAACGGCGTAGGCTTAAGAGATCTGGGTACGTTGGGTGGCCTTACGAGTTTTGCCTCTGCCCTTAACCATTCCGGACAAGTCATCGGTCAGTCAAACACGTTGAGTGGCAGAATCCATGGTTTCATAACGGGACCGAATGGTGAAGACATGACTGACCTAAGCGATTTAAATATCATCAATCCAGGTGAATTGATCGGTATCACCAATTCCGGTGACATCGTGGGAGCCAATTTTGTCTACAGCCAGGGTGTTGTGAACGAGCTTTCCTTGCTGCCCGCTGTTGTTGCCGCAGGATGGACTGATATCAATGCCATCGACGTCAGCAATAATGGGCAGATAGTTGGGTTTGGCGTAATGAATGAGCAATTTGAAACATTTTTGCTTTCGCCAATACCCGAACCTGAAACCTATGCCATGTTTGTGGCTGGATTGGGTTTAATTGGTTTCATGGTTCATCGCAGAAAAAATTACCGTGTAATTTAGAGCCGCATCGGTAATCGAATGCAAAGCGGGAATCTAAGCGTCAGTTGGATTTGTTGGCTTTTCAATCCATCAGACTTTACACGACTGCTCGCATTAACCTCACAATATTGTTGTCCATGTCTGAGTTATGGGGAAAATCGCTGAAGCATTTTACGCTTCCCCAGGGGATATCGAATCGAAATCAACAGCGGTGGTGGAATGAGCATCCACCCAACATAAGCGGGTGGAGAGTGTTGTAGTGTTGTAGTTTTTGAATGGAAAACTGCCAATCTGGCGAATTGTTGTCAATTCAAGATTAACAGATTTCCCATTCACTACTTTTCTCAGGTTTCTAGGTTAAATCAAGGTGTGCAGTTCTTGTTGTTATAAAGTGTAGTCATGGCACTTCTTCTGTCATTCACTAATCGTGTCGCTTCACCTGCATCATAATAGGTATAGGCCAAACCCGGCAGCCAGAAAAGCGCGCCAGCAACATTGGTTCCGGTAACGCCTTTTTTTGATTCGATATCCGCCTCTGCCTTGTCAAGTTTCGCCAATTCCGCTTTGATGGCCTCGCAAGAAAGATTATGATCGCCCGGCTGAACGACTTGAATTTTTTGTGAGGTTGCACAGCCAAACAACAATCCGCTTGCAGCGGCAACAACCAGAATTGTACGCTTCCAAGTAAATGACATTATTACACTCCAAATAACCGCCTAGGGTGCGTATTCGCAGCCGGGGCGGAATTCCGGCTACGCGCTAAATAATGCGATGCTGCTGATTAATGGATAGATTGTAGCTGCAATCAGGTAATTTCTATAGTCAAAAAGACCTAAGAAAGCCTGACTAATACTCAGCTTACTTTTCTGATTAAATCACCACAATATCTGCATTGGTCAGACCCAGACCAGCACTCAGCGTAGCAATCTGCACCGCAGCACCCGCGCCATTGCCATTTGCATCATATAACAGTGCTCCTGTCGTGTTGTTATAGATGATGAAATCATTGGCATCCACAGCCTGAGCCCCGATTCTAAATTGCCCAGCAGGCAGCGTGCCAGTCGCTGTTAAGGCTGTGAAAATGCTATTCTCAAGCTGCATCGTGTCATTTGCGACGTTGTAGTCAGCGATGATATCCACATGATTTTTGGTAGTGAATTTGAAAATATCGTTACCGGTTCCACCCGTTAAACGGTTATTACCGAGTCCGCCGTCGAGCGTATCATTGCCGGAACCGCCATTTAACCGATTGACAGCAGAATTGCCAGTAATCACATTTGCCAGACCATTACCTGTGCCGTTAATCGCCGATGTGCCCGTTAAGATAAGCTTCTCTACATTGGCGGGTAATGTGTAAGTCAATCGGCTGCTGACGGTATCCGTGCCTTGGTTCAAGTTTTCCGTTACGATATCACCGACATTTTCAACCAAATAAGTGTCATTACCCAATCCGCCAATCATCGTATCTGCGCCGGACCATCCTCTGAGGATATCATTGCCAGCTCTGCCTGTGAGAACGTTATGCCCGGCATTGCCTGTCAAATCATCGTTGAAGTTGCTACCAACCAGATTTTCGATATCAGCTAGGGTGTCCCGGCCGGCGCCAATTGTGTTTTGCTGTGTGTTGATCAGTAAAGAAACGGTAATTCCAGCCGTGGCATTTGCATACGTAGCGGAATCATTCAAAGAGGGTGTGCCGGTTAAAACATCATTTCCTGCTGTACTTGTTAGTAATAAACCGTTATTCACGAAAAAAATGATATTGCCACCTCTTTCACCCACAAAGGCATCCTGATCACCATCGTTATCGATATCTGCAAAGCTGGGACTGGATTCTAACCCTATGTCAATCAGTCCAAATGGATTAGTACCGGCAGCAGAAAATACCGGGTTATTAACTGTCCCCGTATTTCTAAAAAACAATGTGCTGCCATCCTCCTTGCCCACGAAGGCATCTTGATCGCCATCACCATCGATATCTACGAAGGCGGGATTAGCGTTGTATCCTACATCAATCAATCCAAACGGATTAGTACTGGCCGCAGCAAATGCTGGATTATTGGCTGTACCGGTATTTCTAAAAAATAATGTATTGCCATTCGCTTCACCCACGAAGGCATCTTGATCGCCATCATCGTCGATATCAACAAAGG
>CADEDJ010000081.1:0-4036 GCA_902826055.1 uncultured Nitrosomonas sp.
TGACCACGCAATTGTTGTTGGACGCGTTCTCTCTAAGAATTGATATTCTGCTTCAACGGCGACGCAAAGCGCCGTTCGCTATAACTGATTGTTATGTTTCTACTTCTGTGATTTATTCAAGAATGAAGGCGCCATCACGCCATCGGATCGACTCGAACTCTCCGCATTCCATGCACTTGTACCAACGGATTTCTCCATCGGCTTGCAGAAGGGCACTGAAGCCACTACTTCCCCTCTCCTTGAAGTGCCCGAGTACCCGCCCTTTGCGGGTGATCGCGACAAACCGTCCCTTTTCGCTTTCATTTGTCTCGTAGACGCCCACAAACAGTTCCTCAGACAGACCGTCACCATCGACATCAGAGATCAGTGAAAATGACAATGCCGATTGTTTAAAACGTTGAATGTCATCTTCTGGGATTCGTCCCTTGAGCAAGCTGGTATCAAGAGCGGTCGCAAGTTTCCAGTTTTCATCAATGGCGCGTAAATCAAAGCCGTGGATGATTGTTGATGCCGATTTAAATTCTATCGTGTACCACCATGCAGTATCGGGTTCGTCCTGCTTTTTTTCCGGCTCACCCTTAGAGGAGCATGTGACCAATACAAGTGAGACGAGCAAAATGCTCCATTGTATTGTTCGTTTACCAGTCCACATGCCAATGCCTCCCTCCGGCTGCATTAGGTTCACGAATAACCGTGGCACCTAGGGCTCTGATGCGAGCTGCTATTTCATCCAGTTGCTGATCTGTTCCAATAGGCCAGCTAATGTCGCGTGCCGTATCCGACAGGTGATTGGAGACTTGAGCCCCTCGCGCCCTGGCTTCCTGGATTATTCTTTCAAACTCATTTACCGTTGCCTGCTCAGTTGCTGTCTGGTTTTGAACGTACCATTGATCCATCTCGGTGATGTGCCGGGCCGGCCGGTATGTTCTGAGAAATTCTTGCCTGTTGGCGCGTATTCTTTGCGCCATTAACTCTGCTTGGCGTCTTATGGTACGTGCTCGACCGGTAATGCGAATTGCCGCAGTTGGAAACTCGCGCTGAATAGTCAATATCAGTTGATCGATGTTTGCGGGGCGGGCTGGAGGTACGTTGTGACCGTTTGTCATTATTAGTCTCCTTGATGATAACCTAGCTAAAATTAAGCATTCGAAATGATGCAATTTATTGCGCCAACTATGAAATCCGCAGGGTATTGTCCATTATATCCTGATCGATTTAAGGGTAGTTAATCATTCAAAAATGTTTAAAAAACGAAATCCGCTGCGTCAATTGCCGATTTTGATACCCCAACGAGGAGAATGTGGCCATCAAAAGCATCTGTCTTACTGGAAATTAATAAACCGGTGCTCTTCAAATTGAAATTGAGATCGTTAATTCCTGTAAGATTGAAAGCGGTTAAATCGATTTGATCATCCGTTGCATTACTACCAAATTCACCATTTGTGATGGCAATATTTCCATCAAATGCTGTGGTAAACACAAAAGTATCGCGAGATCCTGCCGCAGCATCGAGGTATGAGGCATCATCGGTAACTTTGTCACCTACAAAATCAAATTTCGCTGTGGTGGTATTGCCTAAATTTGCCAATAAGAATTGAGTACCATACCCGATGTTGTTGACTGATATTTCAAATCCACCGGTCTGATTGATCAGATTTAATTCTGTAATTCTCGTTGTTGCATTGTTGGTAGTATTTACATCTGTCATATTTGTGATGATCACATCGCCAGCGCCTGAAAATGTTAATGTTGCTACGCCATCTGTCTCGATTGCGGAAAACCTTGTATCGTCGATCTCAGTTGCTGTGCTGATAGTCACTGCTGCATCATTGCTAACATTCAAGCCATTTACCGTGATTGCTGTATTAGCATTAATAAGCAAATTGATGTTTGTTCCGGACACATTAATGTCATTCTTGTTCTGGTTTGATTGAATTTCGAGTATTCCATTCCCCAAATTATCAATGTTTAAATCGCCACTATCAGTGAGGCTGCCCGATAGAATGATTTTTTCCACAACTGATCCGCTATTGTCGAAAGAGACAGCATTTTTCGCAGCAGTTAATTCCAACACTTCAAAACCAGTATGTACCGCACCATTTAAAAGACCAATATCATCACCAACAATTGCAAAGATATCTTGACCCTCACCACCGTCTACAATATCGTTAGCATTGATCGTACCTGCAGCGAATACCACTCTGTCATTACCTGCCCCTAAATGAATGCTATCGTTAGCCTGGCCCGAGAAAATTACATCATTCCCCAAACCACCGGTTATAGTTAAGCTGGTTTTTGCCTTATTGAGATCAAATTGCACGCCGCCACAATTATTTGATGCATCCAATGCTATTAAAGCAGATGCATCGACAACGGCTGCTACACTACCTGTATTGGTTACTATTAATTTCGTAATCGCATTAAATGCAGAAACATCGACAAAGTTTTTTCCAGATGCTGCAATGCTCAATGTTTCAATAGTGCTGGCATTATCTGTTGAAGTAATAACGGCGTTGGCTGTAATGCTACCCGCATCAACTACTGCTAGCGATAAATGATCTGCGTTACCTGTTGCATCATCGAAAGTCTTGATGTCAGTTGTTGAACTGGTATTTCTAACGCCAAAAAGAGCCGCAATCGGGGCAGTTTCGTAAGTTAGCGTTCTATCGGATGAAGAGGCATTGTTCCAAATTTGTTCTGTACCGGTTGTGCGGGCGAAATTGATAGTCGCATCAGAAGTTACATTCCGAATGTTCACTATCTCAACTCCGGACATCGTAGGCGTGGTTGTTGATTCACGAAGCGTAGCATTCAAGCTGTCTTTGCCTTCACCGCCATCCAAAGTGTCGCCATTCTTCAGGCTGTTCACCAAGTTACCTTTACCGTCATTAACGAGGCCTGCCGTAAAAGTATCATCACCGGCGGAACCTGCAACAGTGTCTTGCCCATTGGTTAAGTCTAAGGTTAAATAAAAAGGAAATTCGCTGGGGAGCAGGTATTGTTGCGCTTCAGTTATGTTAGTTGGGTATGTGGTGGATACGCCACCAAGTATAGATCGCAGTTCAGTCAGATCATTTGATGAATAGTTCAACGAATACTGATCAGCAACCAAAGCCTTATTGGTAAGTAATGCGGCGGTGTCGCTGAATTCGGGTGCAGGTGAAGTAGATAGGTACTGTACGGCATCATAGACAATTTTTCCCAAGCCAACGCCAGCATCAATTTGTCCTTTGAAATAAGCTTCAGCTTGAGCATCTGCACTTAGGAGGTCAGGGTTGCCAGTATCAAGGTCAAAATTTTTCATCAACAATTCAACCTGTTGTTCTTTAGGAATCCCGTGACATGATGGCATAATCGTGTCAAAAAATTCAGTTTGCATCGCCAAAATTTCAGCCAACTGCAGTGTCGTCATGCCATGAGTTATCGCAGTTGTAAAATCATTTAGATAATTGCTTCCTGGCGCAGCGTTGAACAATCCCACGACAATTTTCAGAATTTCTGTTTTTTGCGCATCGGTAATATTTGCAGTTGTCATGTTGATTCCCTTAATTAAATTTGAAATGATTAACAAATGAATAATCAATGCATTATTGATTCTACATATTGCTCATATAAGCTTCAACTTGCAACTTCCCATGGTCTTCCCACGGCGTTCTTTATTTGAAAATATCGCTTAGGTGTGATGATTTAAACACAGAAAATACAGAAGCTACGATGTCTTGCAACTTTGGAAGTTATGCATGTCCGAAAAGTCAATCAAATTTCAAATGGGTTTGCCACTGACAATCCATTCCGGATTCCATCCTGCAAGCTTGGCAAATGCCTGGTAATTTGATTCGAAAAACATAAGCAAATCTCCGTCAGGGTCTTTTGATTTACGCAAATCATCATAATCAAGAATAAATTCGTTGATGACAGAAACCCACTTCGTTGCAGCCGGTTTTATGATTGCCTGCTCCCAGCCATCAGGTTTGGGGTATGCAAATGCAAAAAAAGAGGGGATGGGATATTTTTCATTGCTGGCAGAAAAACCTAC
>CADEDJ010000081.1:4136-6822 GCA_902826055.1 uncultured Nitrosomonas sp.
GAAAATGTGCCTGAATTATATGGAATTATTCCGCTAGTTACGCCGCGGCTTGTCAACGGCATTGCTAAATTAGCCCAATGCGGCTCAAAAGGTTGAGTTAACATTAACTTCCCAATCACTTGCACGCATCTATGGAATAAATGCGACGTTGGCATAAATTCTTCTGCGGAGAATGATGGCCATGGATCATAATTCAAAGCAGTGAGGTTTGACATAGATGGCTCCTTTCAAAAGTAATGCTTAAGAAAAATTCAGCACAAACAGCCACAAAAAAGCATAAAGATTAATTACTCGGGATTTTCCGCAGCACATCAGCGATCTCACGGCTTAATTTCTCTACAGCCCGGCTTTTGGCTGATATCAGAGACTCATAATCATGTGAGTCAACGGTTTCCCGTATCACTGATTTTCTGATCACCGCGTGCTCTTTATTCTCTTGGGTGATGATCATCCAGTCAACATCAAGGACGACTTGCCCGCCCAGATTTCCATCGAATTGTTTCACATCGATAGCCACACGATAATCGATAGTAAACGGCGCTTTTTGTTGGGGTAAAAAAATACGCAGCGTATCCAGGAGGATTGACAGGTTTTCACCCAGTACCCGTACAAAATCGGTTTCCAGCGATCCACCCCAGCGCCGGAACTCATGAATTGCTAACGTGTGTACCGTAGACCGGGTAACGATTTGTGGACGATCCAGATAAGATGGAAACGAAACGGGGTTCACCGCAATAGTGGCACCATTGCTGTGGTAAGCAGCTTGAGGCGTTGGATCTGCCGCCTGCATGGCACTTAACGTATAAAACGTATATGTAGGCGTATTGGCACATGCGGCCAGCCAAAGCGCTACCCACACGGCTAGACAGCGGAATACAAGAGATAGCGGTATCATTGATTTTCTCGCTTACCGTGAATGAGCGCTTCAGGATGCCGTTCCAGATAATCAGCCATGATACGGATGGAGCGGGCGGCTTTCGACAATTCACCGAGTACATCTTGCAGGTCTTGCGTAGACGAGTCGCTTTGAATGGTTTGCTCCAGGGCAGCAAGCGTCTTTTGGGTCTGATCTAATGTCGCAGTGATCGCTGGTGTAACAGAAGTATTCAGAGTCTGAACCAGTTGTTCCGTTTTCTGCATGGTCGACGTCAACGTGGTGACTGATTCTTGAAACTGACTGCCAATTTTGTCTAATGGAAGTTTCTTCAGTTTTTTGACCAGGCTGGCAAGTGTGGTGCTGATCTCCTCAAAAGGTGTTGGGGTGGTGGGAAACACAGGAGGTGTCTTGCTCCAATTAATGCTTGCGGTAGGTGCATCAGGAATAAAATCCAGATCGACAAATAACTGACCTGTCATATAGTTTCCGGTTTTTAACTGGGCACGCATCCCCCGTTTGATGAGGTCATTCATGACTGTTTTGTGATGATCGCGTATAAATTCCATTTGATTGGAAACGCCTTTGAATATCATGCTGTTAGGTACAACTTCTATGGTCACCGGAATCATGATATCGTTGGATTCCGCATTGAATTCCATATTGATACCAATTACTTCTCCTATCGGGATTCCCCTAAACTCTACCGGTGCACCCAAACTTAAGCCGCGTACCGAACCGGAAAAGTGCAATACATATTCAAACTTAAGTGTATGGCTTTCCCGCATGGTAGCCTCACGGTTCTTGAACAAAACAAATTCATGATCCTTGGTAACGGATTCCTCTGCCTTACTCAACTTTCTTGGCGTATCAAAAGCGATGCCGCCCATCATGACAGTGACCAATGATTCAGTACTGACATGGACGCCATTGGCATCCAAAGACATTTCCACACCGCTCGCATTCCAGAAACGGGTATTGGAGTTGACCTGTTGGTCATGGGGTGAATGGATGAATACATCAATCTCCACCGATTGGCCATCCTCAGCGAACCGATAGCCGATGACCTGACCCACTTTGATCATGCGGTAATATACCGGTGATCCGACATCCAGAGAACTTAGATTGTCGGCGCGCAGAAAAAAATGACTGCCAGGCGCGTTATCTATTATCGCTGGCGGGGTTTCCAGTCCGACGAAATATCTCGCATCGTCACCTTCTTTTCCGGGATCAATACCGATATAAGCGCCGGATAACAGCGTACTCAATCCGGAAACCTCACCCGCCGCAATTCGTGCGCGAACCACCCAGAAACGCGTATTTTCTTTCAGATAATGCTTAGCATTCCTGACCAATTCAGCAGTGACAATAACCTGCGACAGATCATCGCTCAGTTCGATTGACTGGATCTGGCCAATCTCGACGTTTTTATATTTGATTTTGGTTTTTCCCGCTTCCAATCCTTCAGCAGTTTTGAAGCTTATCGTGATAGTGGGGCCAGTTTCAGACCACGCTTTATAAGCCAGCCATGTGCCGACAAGCAATGCTACCAGTGGAATCAACCAGACAATGGATATTCCGCTACGGATTTCCACTTGCGCTACCGGTAGGTCGCTGGTCTGTTTTTCATTTAAGCTTTGTTCATTCATTATGTTTCTCTGCGTTATCCCAGATCAGCCGAGGATCGAACGACATGGCCGCCAGCATTGTGAATACGACAACCGCTCCAAAGGCAACAGCACCTATGCCCGCATCGATATCAGCCAATCCTTGAATTTTGACCAAAGCCACCATCAATGTCACCACATAGAT
>CADEDJ010000082.1 GCA_902826055.1 uncultured Nitrosomonas sp.
TTATGAAATTCGCTATGAGTTAACCGATAAAGCTATTTATATATTGCGACTTTGGCATTTTCGGGAAGACCGCTAGTAGATTAAATAGTAACCGCCTAAAATCCTATGAAACAATTCTGTCGTTTGTTTAAATGCATCCAACAATGGCAGAAACATTTCTTCGCTTTTAGTTATTTTACAAGGTCGAGATTACATGGTGATAAAGAAATCGGAACTTTACTCATCGCTTTGGTTATCCTGCGTCGAATTGCATGGCGGCAAAGATGCCCGTCAATACAATTACTGACATGAGCCAAATTAAACCCTTACCGCTAGAACAAGATAACGAAACCAAAGCGGTGTTGAAAAAACTTTCCAAGGCACATCAAGCACTGGCGGAACTGAAAGGCGTCGTGTCCGGCATCCCAAACCAGAGTATCTTAATCAGCACGTTGTCTTTGCAGGAAGCCAAAGATAGTTCTGCAATAGAAAACATCATCACTACCCATGACGAACTGTACCGCAGTGACAGTATCGCGCGGCATTTTGTCACTGCGGCGGCAAAAGAAGTGCATAACTATGCGACCGCTTTGCGTAATGGCTTTGAACAGGTCAAGCGCACAGGCTTGCTCACCAACAACGATATATTGACCATACAGGCCAGTATCGAAGAAAACCGCGCAGGCTTTCGTAAATTGCCGGGCACCGCCCTGAAAAACAACCTGACGGGAGAAACGATTTACACCCCGCCGCAACATCCCGATGAAATCACCGGCCTGATGACAAATTTGGAACGCTTCATCAATGAAGACGAACTCTGCGATTGGGATGCGCTGACAAAAATGGCCGTTATCCATCACCAATTTGAAAGCATCCACCCCTTTTACGACGGCAATGGCAGAACCGGGCGTATCATCAACATCCTATATCTGGTGCAACACGGCCTGCTGAACAGCCCCGTGCTGTATTTAAGCCGTTTCATCAACCAAAACAAGGGGGATTATTACCGTCTGTTACAAGCTACCCGCAACACAGGCAACTGGGAAGACTGGCTGCTTTACATGTTAGGCGGCGTGGAGCAAACTTCACGGCAAACCACCACCTTGATTATCGGCATTGTCGCGTTGATGCAGCGGCACAAGCACACCCTGCGTGATCGACTGCCCAAGATTTACAGCCAAGATTTGATTAACAACCTGTTTCGTCATCCCTATACCAAGATTGAATTTGTGACGGACGAGTTGATGGTGCATCGCAACACTGCAACCAAATACCTTGATGAGCTGGTGCGGATCGGGCTGCTCTCGAAACACAGGTTGGGCAAAGATAACTATTACCTCAATGATGCGTTGTATGGGCTATTGCAAAATGTAGGAACCAAAAGCGAGTGAACGGTAAGCGCATGAGCAGCACACTCAATAAAAACGATTGTGTGTGCATGAACGCAAGACATGCACAAAAAACTACTATTTCTTGTACATGTATTAAAACATGTTGCGAAAATCGCCTTTTAATGTGCATCTAATAAGCAATATGCCCGATAAATTAACCTCCGCCCGATAATAGCTCTATGAATGAGGTTACATCTTAAGTTCCTTTCACTCATTACATTTATACATCCTGTTATCCTCATTGGTGATACATGAAATTTATCCATACCGCAGATATACATCTTGATAGCCCCCTAGTCGGTCTTGCCGCTTATCAAGATGCGCCGGTTCAACAGCTACGAACTGTTACCCGTGATGCGTTTTCCCGGCTCGTCGATGCGGCCATCGAAGAAGAAGTGGATTTTATGGTTATCGCTGGCGACCTTTATGATGGAAGTTGGAAAGATTACAACACCGGGCATTATTTTTGCCGTGAAATGGGTCGTTTGAATAAGGCCAAAATCCCGGTCTATTTACTTTACGGAAACCATGATTCTGAAAGCGAAATGACAAAAAAACTTTCACTGCCGTCAAATGTCAACGTTTTTGAATCCCGCAAACCTAGCACTTACCGTATTGAAACGCTTAAAGTTGCCCTGCATGGACGAAGCTACCGCGAGGCGGCTACGTTTGAAAATCTGGCTTCCAGCTATCCTGAGCCAATCGCCGGATGGCTCAACATTGGTGTACTCCATACTGCATTAGGTGGATATGCAGCCCATCAACCTTACGCACCCTGTTCGTTGGACGAGCTCACCGTGAAAGGCTACGACTATTGGGCATTAGGTCATGTCCATGAACATGCCATTTTACAGAAGGATCCCTGGATTGTTTATCCGGGCAATCTTCAAGGACGCCATATTCGTGAGATCGGTGAGCGGGGCGCAGTTTTGGTCACTGCTGATGAAACAGGAATTCAATCAGTTGAGCGGTTATGTGTGGATATGCTTCGCTGGTATGTAGTAGATGTTGATGCTAGTGTTGCCGCGACCTTACAAGAAGTGGCTAGTTTAGCTGGAAGGGCAATTGAACAACTGATTTTTGAAGTTACTGCGCCAATGCATTTGGCCTTGCGTGTCCGAATAATAGGTAAAACAACCACCCACGGTGAGTTGTTTGGGCTTGAAACGCAATTACGGGAAGAGATATTAGGACAAGTCGCCAGCCAAGGGGCAGACCGTATCTGGGTGGAAAAAGTAAAAATTGAGACAGAATCATCGGTTGATTCTTTAAATATTAATACACGAAGCGATGCAATTTCCGAATTGCAAGGCTTCTTGGATGAGATTGATGAGGATAAGCAATTTCATGAGTTTTTGTTATCTGAATTAAAACCGCTAGCGGATAGGGCACCGCTTGATTTAATCCGTGCTGTTCCTGAGCTGAATTACATTCGTTCAGGCGATATTGAAAGTATTGTCAAAACCATCAAGTCGGGTCTTATGGATTATCTTAGGACAGGGGCTGATTAATTTATGCGTATCTCACGACTAGATTTATTGTCCTATGGCAAATTTACCGATAAGACTATAGCCTTACCCAGGGCAGCTAAAGATTTTCATCTGTTGGTCGGCCCTAATGAAGCCGGTAAATCCACCTTAAGGAATGCCATTCAAGACCTGTTGTTTGGTATTGAAACCCGCTCTCCATTTAATTTTCTTCACCCTTACAATGAAATGCGGCTTGGTTCATTTATTGAACATGAGACTAATCTGCTGGATTTTATTCGTAGTAAAGGCCGTAACCGTACACTGCAAGCTAAAGATGGCGCAATATTGTCGGATGATGCGCTATCATCTTATCTTGGACAAATTGACCGTATCTTTTTCGAACAGATGTACGGGCTTGATCACGAACGATTAGTGCATGGTGGAGATGAAATATTGAGCGCAGCCAATGATATTGGCCGTATTCTGTTTCAGGCGGCAAGTGGCATCGGAAGTTTAGGGGATATACGCGATAAACTGGAGAATGAAGCAGATAAATTATGGGCAAAAAATAGCTCTAAAAGTCGAGAATATTATATCGCCAAAAGTCAATTTGAGCAGGCAGAAACAGCATTGAAAAATGCAGTTGTACGCACCAAAGAATGGCAGGAAGCCAGTTCAACTGTTGACCTTATTGATGTAAATTTGAGCAAATTGCGGGAAGAATACGCGACACTGGAGCAAGAACGGGTTAAGTTGGAGAGAATACGCCGGGTAGCCCCGATATTAACGACGCTTGTTGAATTTGAACGAAATGTCATGGAATTAGGGGAGATCCATACACTGCCTGAAGATGCAGCGCAACGACTGGACCAAGCGGAGAGTATTCTAGCTAACGCTATGCATTCTCAAAAGCTCTTTGAAGAACAAGCACTCAAATTGCAAGAACAAATCGAAAATTTACATCCCAATATCGCTATGCTTAAACGCAAAGAGGATATTGAGTCATTGTCCGATCAACGGCAACTACTACGAAATCACGAACGTGATATCGAACACCGCAAGATTGAAATCAAGTCGTTTTGGCAAGTCATCGAATTATCCACTAAAGAATTGGGTTGGCCTACTGAAGATGAAGCTCAAGTTAACCAACTCATACCCAGCAGTCTAATCAGGTCAACGATAAGCAGTCTAATCAGGCAAAATGACAGTCTTAAACAAAAAGTTTCAAACACTGAAGACGCATTGAGCAAACAGCAAGACGAAATTAATAACATTGATCATGAAATTACTTGTTTATCAGTAAATGAATATCAGCCAACGTTAGTCACCTCATTATCGACAGCCAGAAGCCTTGGTGATACACCCTCCCAAAAGGAACGTAATCAAGCCCAAATAAAGCGTTTATCTAAAAATCTTGGAACAATACGACTTGAATTAGGAGTCTGGGATCGGGATGTCAATCAGCTAAAAACAATCAATCTTCCAACACCGGATGAAACAACCGATTTGATTAACCGTTATAACGAGTTGAACTCAAAGTCTGTGACGTTTAAGGAAAGAATAACCCAAGCGAATTCTGATTTAAAATTATTGGAGCTTGAGATTAAGCAATACCAAAAAACTCACCAGCTCGTCACTCTGATTGAAGTTCAACATGCTAGAGGGTGCCGTGATCAAACTTGGCAAGCCATAAAAACCGGAGACAAACCCATAGCCGCCGCCGCTTCTAGTTATGAACAGGAAATCGATATTGCCGATACGCTTTCCGATCAGCGTCATGACAAGGCGAAAGAGGAGTCGGAACTTCTTTCAAAAGCGAATCGATTGGAACAATTACAATTAACAATCGATGATCTTAAAACGCAACAGGAAGTAAACGAGCAAGACTTAAACGGGTTCATTGCACAATGGAACGACTGTATGCAAGGTATAGGCCTGCCGGGAATGGGGCTTCTTAAAGTTAACCATTGGCGGCAAGTTCGTGACCAAGTGATCAATGCCGATGCTGAATTAGTTGAAGCACAGACGGCCAATGATGCCTTGCTGCAAAAAATAACATACGCCGAAGCCTCATTAGCAGAAGCTTTAAGCCTAACCCATCTGGGTGAGGGTCAGGAAGAGCTACCAACATTAATCCAATTAGCTGATGAAATGGTGGCTTCAGTTACCCGAACCCAAGAACAACGAAAGAATTTGGAGAAGCAAAAAACAAGGGCAGAAGATAAATTGCCAGAAATAAGAAATCTGCTTGCCCAAGCGAAAACTGCACTTGAGCACCATGAGGCGAATCTGAAAATAAATCTGGAGTTAGCGCATTTGCACCCTGATCTTGAAATAGGTGCGATAGAAAAAGCGCTAGGCCTAATGGAAACTATGGATAAAAACCTTGAGAAAATTCGAGATACTCGTGCCAATCGCATAGACATGATGCAAAGTGCCCTCGACGATTTCACCAAAAACGCCAAAGAACTTGCCCTGGATATTTCCCCTGATTTTGCAAACGATAAGCCGGAACAGATTTCCTTGTTGCTATCGGAGTATTTAAAAAAAGCGCTATCTGAAGACCAGGGGCTTTCTCGGTTGAAAACAGAACTAGAATCCGCCTTAAAAAAGGTAAGTGATGCCAAAAATAATATATCAGATGCACAGGCAAGTCTTGAGCCTTTGTTGCATATCTGTGGCGCTATAAATAAGGATGAACTTCGAGTTGCCGTCCAAAATTCTGACCGTATGCGGAAAATTGCCGGTGATATTGATCATGCGTTAAAACAATTACTCCAGACGGGAGATGGGCTAAATCGTGAGGCATTGAGGTCAGAATTTGAAGCGGTCGAATTTGATACGATTGAATCCCGGTTGGTAGAAATTAACGCCGAGATTAACAGGGTGGTCGAACAGCAGAATCAGTTATCCGGAGAACTTAATTCAGCACGGCAGGCATTAGCTAAAATTGCCGGACAGGATGAGGCGGCTCGGGCAGAATCACAACGGCAAGAAGCACTTGCTGGAATGGCTAATGCAGCTGAGCGATTCATAAAAGTCTTCGTGGCGGCAAAAATGTTGCGTTGGGCGATTGAACGTTACCGGGAAAAAAAGCAAGGACCGATGTTAAGTAAAGCGAGTGAGATATTTTGTGGATTGACGATAAATTCATTTAATCGCTTAGTGGTTGATCATGACAGTGAACCACCCAGACTGTCTGGGCAGCGTTCGACCGGACAATATGTGTCAATTGAAGGAATGAGCGACGGAACACGCGATCAACTTTATCTTGCATTACGATTGGCTGCATTGGAAATGCATCTTGAAAAAACGCCTCCCATCCCGTTTATAGCAGACGACCTTTTTATCAACTACGATAATGACCGAGCAAAAGCTGGCCTTGAGGCGCTAGCCAAATTATCGGAGCAGACCCAAGTCATTTTTCTAAGCCATCATGACCACATGGTACCAATGGCGCAGTCGGTTTTTGGCAGCGGTATGAATATTGTTAACTTAAGTTAGCTGATACAAAACTAAAATACTTTTAGTCAGCTGTAGTAATGAAAAGAAATAAAGCGCTGAGATCTTCAAAATAAAGGTAGTGTTAATTACAAAAATCCCAAAACGAGATTTCAGCGAATCCGAAGAACGCACTTATAGCTCACATAACAGTAAGGAGTTGGCATGCACATTCATGCGCTGCGAATAAAAAATTTTCGCAGACTTAGAGATGTACAGATTGATCTCAATTCAGATATTTCAATTTTTGTAGGTGCAAACAACAGTGGAAAGGGTTCTGTCGCATTAAGCGCAAAAATGCATATTTCGGATGAGCTGGCATGCCATCCCTTTAAACTAGACGGATTTATT
>CADEDJ010000083.1 GCA_902826055.1 uncultured Nitrosomonas sp.
GCAACTGATTCGTAATCAGTAGGTCGGAGGTTCGACTCCTCTCAACAGCACCAATTATCAATGACTTAGAAACATAACCGAAACACTTTTACTTCGATTGTGCCAAATTCGTGACACTTAGCACGCCATCCAAGATTCTGGCATGCTGGGCAAATTGCTCAGGTGCTAGATGAGCATAACGCCTCACCATCTCAGCAGATTCCCATGCGCCCATCTCTTGAATGACATTCAACGGTACGCCATTCTGAGTAAGCCAGCTTGCCCAGGTATGTCGTAAATCATGCCAGCGGAAGTCCTCAATACCAGCACGTTTTAACGCCTTATACCAAGCTTTTGTATTCACTTGCGTGATTGATCTTCCCTTGTAACTAAATACTGATCTTGGGTGTTTATCAATCTGTTTGGTCAATACCGCTATTGCAGTAGCATTTAGTGTCACATGAATCGGTTTTCCTGCTTTGGCTTGATCACCATGTATCCAAGCAACATTACGTTGCATATCCACTTGAGACCATTCCAGATTTGTGACATTTGACCGTCTCAAACCTGTGGCTAGTGAAAACGTCACCATATCCGCTAAATGCTGCGGCAATTCCTGAATAAGCATGCTTGCTTGTGTTGCACTCAAATAACGCACTCGACGCTTAGCCTCTCGATACAGCTTAATGACTGGAGGTTTATCTATCCATTCCCAATCAAGAGCCGCACGGCGAAGAATTGAGCGAATTAGAGCAAGTAAACGATTGGTTGTTGCTGGAGTTGTTTCATTACGTTTTAATTCGCCAATCTCTGCAATTACATCCCGTGTTAATTCATCGAGATATTTGCCTCTAAAGAACTGCTGGAGCCAGTTTATTTTAGCCACGTCATCATGATGTGTCTTTTTATGCTGAGTCTCCATCAGCCATTTATAAGCCGCTTCATCCCAAGTGCGTTTTGGCTTATCCCCCAGTTTCACGACTCGCCAAGATTCTGCTTTCAGCTTGTCGTGGAATTCCTGTGCTTGGGTTTTATCTTCAGTTGCAGCAGAGCATCTAACTCGCTCGCCGCTTGGTGTGGTGAAACTAATCCACCACGTCTTACCACGTTTAAAGAGTGACATAATAGTTTTTCTCCATGTCCCACTTGCAACGCTTGCCGAGGAGGAGCATATAACGAGCGCAGGTAGGCAGCAAGATCATCTTCAATAAATACCCAACGCTTACCCAATTTAACGCCGGGGATAATTCCCGCTTTGGCGCGACGGCGCACTTCTTCAGGGTGTAGTTTGAGGAATTGAGCAGCTTCATCTAAGTTGAGAGTTCTCATTCACCCTCCGAAACTTTGCGATAATCTTTTGCAGCACGTTCTATTTCCAGGTGCTTATGTTCTGCCTCATCAATAT
Source organism: uncultured Nitrosomonas sp. (assembly GCA_902826055.1). Taxonomy (GTDB): domain Bacteria; phylum Pseudomonadota; class Gammaproteobacteria; order Burkholderiales; family Nitrosomonadaceae; genus Nitrosomonas. The sequence continues at coordinate 1,385 of CADEDJ010000083.1, forward strand.
TCAAGATAGTGTTGAATTCCTTGCCACGTAAACGCACTTTCTCAAGAATCATGTCACCTGCTGACAATCCGATAAATTCGCCACAGGTAGAAAGATGTTGATGCAAAGCCAGCAAATAACGATCCAATCCTTCATCAAAATCAGTAATGCCATACTTCGCCATGTAGGAAGCCATTGAACTGATTCCCAGTGCCAATATTCTCTTATCTTCGGGTATTCGCGTGGATTTAAATGACCTGGAAAGCGTATTGAAGTTTGTTTCCCAATCAATGGATGAGATATATCCCCACAATGGATGAATGGGCCAGCGGGAGCGAGTTTGATCTTCGGGATTAGGTAACGTGAGCCGAAGCCATTCTGTTGCAGCATAGTTCCATAAGCCGTTTAAATTAGCCAGTACAGTATCCAAGCTTATCAAACCATGTTCTGCCAATACATCGCGCATCAACTGAAATTCAACGCGCCAAACGGGTTCATCTTCAATCCATCCAGCTTCTTTCCATAAAGGAATAAGATCGGTTCTGCCACTGGTATGAATTTCTATAAGCTTGTTATAGAGGCGGCAGGAAACCTTGCCACCTAGACCAATTGACCAGCCTGTAAATTTCTCATTCACTGCATGAGCATCTATCTTTTTACCGCGCGTTATCCATGCTTCACGGCTCCAGGATTCCATATTTTCATGGGAGACGAAATCAGCACACAGATCGATACGGCTGACATGGGCAGAGTTATTTAATATGCCTAGTTCACTCAATATATAGCACAGATGTGTTTCTGCTTCACTAGGTGTAATACTGCATAAATATCGGGATGATAACTTCACATACGCCATTGGCGTTTTCTTGCTGGTTCTGGATAGGCTGATACGAAATGCACCATCTTCCATGACATACGGGAATATAGATGAGCCTTTATCCTTAACTTCAAAGATATGGCCAGCAATCGCATATTGTGCTTGCGCTTGTTGATCTGCTTCTGGATGTTGTGCCAGTTGTTTAAGCTTGGCTAAACGTTCTTTGACTTCGGGATACAATTCACCTTGATAGGATAAATACAGACTATCAACTCCGAACCTTAAAAGCTTGAAATACTCATTATTGCAGTTATAGGGTACTGTGTTACTAGGCATCGTACCCTCAGAGGATGAAATAGACTGATGCAAAGCATCCACCAAATCCTGTTCCACTTCGCCATCCCGCCACGCGGCCGCGCTCTCACGCGTCGCCTCGCGTGTTGGCTCAGCGGATTGAATAAGTTCTTTTGATTCCTGTGACATATAAAAACCCCTAATCGTTGATTGATATGCAATTGCTTTTCAGCAACGATCAGGAATTTATGCTTCAGGCCACAAAATGTCGTCCACCTCAAATTTCAATTTCAGGTGGTTGAAAATTTCTTGGATTCTGTGAATTGTTTTCGGAGATTCTTTCGAGCACCAGGCGCATCGGGATACAGCTTCAATTGATGTACAAGCAATTCTTCAAGCTGTGCGTCTGACATTTGATTAAAGCCAGATTCTCGAAGAATAAAAAACGCATAACGCAAATCCTTATACGCTTCCCAGTGTTTATTTGAAGGCCCTTTCAGAGAACTACGAAGCCGGATAAAAAATTTCTTGTCATTCTTAATCTCCGCTTTGGATATGCGCAAAGAAAATGTCGGACAAGTAATAATAGAGCGGTCGATGCGCACAGCATTAAACAATGAGTTATCATCCCCGTTCCTCACTTCATCGACCATTGCATTTAGTGTTCGATGAAACAGCATAATTGAACGAATATTACGCTGCAATGCGGCAAATAAACCAACAATATCGCTTAATTCAAATAATCCCTCCAATCCGCCTTCCCATGTCTCATACTTAACATTCTGAAACATACTAAACGCGGCTTGAGTGGGATCATCGGATTGCGCGGCTTCGTGCAATTCCTGATGACACCCCAATGCACAAATAAGCAGTGCCAAAGATTCTTGAAATGACAATTCATAAAGCGCAGCCCAATACAAACCCTGATCCAGCACTTCTTTGATTTTATCTTTAGGCGAAGAATTTAAAAGGTCAGGTAACTCTTTAATCTGGTTGCGAATCTCTGGTAATTCGCTGACGAGTTGCTTGAATTGATCGAGTGAAAGTTTGCCATATTCTTTTTCTAATTTTTCCATAAGAATCTTTATTACAGACTTACGTCAAACGAAATATGCTTTTTATATCGGCAGGAAAATGCAGAAATGCAGAAAAAGTTATAGAAAAACCTAAGAACTAAGGATTAGTAGAACTTAAGCTCTGTAGATACGCTAAAAGATATAAATAAGATTTATCACTAGATTAGTGTCTAATTAGCTGCGATCGCCACTTGAACAGTCATTGTGCAATCAACAAAAGGAAGAGCATCATTATTGATTTTTACGCAGTGCGCTAATTACACCCATACTTACCAATCCTTCTTAATTACGATTGTAATTTTATTCCAACCTTAAAAATTTTGGGTTATTGAGTTTTTCTTTCTTGTGACTTAAACTGGACTTACTCTTTAGTGCTTTGACTAAATTTTTTATATTAGTCTTGTCGGGTGATTAGCCAGACACTAACTTATTGTCGACATTTAGGTTGCGTTAGATAATTTTCTGTCGCACCTACGTGTTACTCCGGAGCGCCAGAAAATTATCTAACGCCCCCTTTAATGTAAAGAGTAATAAGAACGGGTTTTTAATAGCCCGTTCTTATTTATTTTGAAGGATCAATTTTTGTGAGTGTTGAGTTTGAAAACAAACTAATAGAAGAATTTGGCAAGCTCGATTCCAAAAAGTTTTCTGTACTGTTGTCGAAACACCACATTTTTTTATGTGGTGGCGAAGTAAAAGCAACTTGCCCCATACCACCCAGCTTCAGAGACAGATTTTTTAGCTTCTCCGCTAAAAAAGACAATCAAATACATAATGCTTTCGTACTCGCAGAAAATTTCAAAGATTACTTTAAAGAGAATATATATTCTGATCTACTAGTATTTGAAGATGAAATAGCTAACTTATCAACCCTAGTAGTAATATTTCTTGAAAGTCCTGGTTCACTTGTAGAACTCGGAATGTTCTGTAGCAAACCCCATTTTTATAAGAAGCTTGTTATTGTTGCTCCACAAAAGGATATTCAAGAAGAAGACTCATTTATTTATCTAGGTCCTCTAGAAAATATCAAAAAGAAAGACGACACATCAGTTGTCGTTTATCCCTGGCCTAATCCAAAAATACTCGAATATGACGAGTCAAACTTGTCGGACTTATTAAGTCACATTAACAATAAGCTAGCACTGATTGATCAATCAGAAAAATTTGACTCAAATAACAGTGGCCATAATGCCTTATTAATCTGCGAAATAGTTAGATTGTGCTATCCAATTTTGCTCAGTGAAATTGAATTGGCGCTAATGGCGTTAAAAATATCTATGGGAAAAAATGATGTCTTAAGGCACTTATACTTACTATCAAAATTTCAACTTATTAATAAGTATCCTTATAGTAAGTATCAATATTACTTTCCAACTAGTGATGAAGAAAGAAAAATAAAGCTTGCTAATGCAACTGGAGATCAGGTTGTTGATCCTACAAAAATAAAAATGAGCATTAGACAATCATTTATTTCTTTAACAGACAGCTCATCTTCAAAAAGGAAAACTGCTTTAAGACAGATCATAGAAAAATTAAGTGGTGACACAAAATGAATGTATTGAAATTTCTTTGTGACACATTGTGCATGGATAAAAGAGAAATAACATTATTTTCAATGACTTCACCACATCGCTACAAGACTTATGCAATTCCTAAACGGAATTCTAATAAAAAAAGGATCATTGCTCATCCCTCTAAAGAATTAAAGTTTATCCAAAGGGCTTTAGTATCCTTTTTAGAAAAAAAATTATTGATTCACGAGTGTGCATTTGCTTATAAACCAGGAATAGGGATAAAGAATAATGCTCAAATACATCTTAAAACAAAGTATTTACTTAAAATGGATTTTGAAAATTTTTTCCCTAGCATAAGTCCAGAGTTGTTCTTTTTTTTACTTCATCGAGCTGGTCTAGAATTCTCTGAATCAGATGCTTACTTGTTACGAAACTTCTTATTTTGGAAAGAGACACGAACTAGCCCATTAAGACTAAGTATTGGAGCCCCAAGTTCTCCTTTAATTTCTAATTTTATTATGAAATATTTCGATGAAGAAATGAGATCAAGATGCGATGATAAAAAAATAAAATATACTAGATATGCAGATGATTTAACTTTTTCATCTAATGTAAAAAATGTCTTGTTTGAAATACCCAATATAGTTTTTTCTGTTTTGGAAAAAGAAACTCAAGGCCAAATAAAAATTAATAACAACAAGACAGTATTTTCTTCAAAAGCACATAATAGGCATATTACAGGCATTACATTAACTAATGATAGCAAGCTATCTATTGGCCGAAAGCGCAAGAGACTAATTTCATCAATGATACATAAGTTTTCATACGAATTGCTTCATCAGGACGATATTGCTAAGTTACAAGGACTTATAACTTATGCCAACTTTATAGAAGGCGATTTTTATCACAGAATGTGTAAAAAATATGGGAAGGAAAATCTTGAAAAAATTAAGAAATACAAACCAGAGTGATAAACTAATTTTTACTGCGATTCACTCATAGAAATTTAACATGTCTTTTACATCACAGACTGAATCCCAATAAATATACCAAAGAGATCACAAAATGATTGTGTCAAAATTGTGCCAAACCACACCACAAACACCATTGTTTGGGATTGTATGACACTGTTTTTATGCTTGGCAAGAATTGCAAATGATTGATTTATATATAATTATAATTATCGGTTACGTTTCGTAATCAGTAGGTCGGAGGTTCGACTCCTCTCAACAGCACCAATAAATCAATAGGTTGCAATAATTT
>CADEDJ010000084.1 GCA_902826055.1 uncultured Nitrosomonas sp.
GTTTGATAACCCAAAGGTGTAGCAAAGCTTGCAGACGCCGCCATCATTATCGCAAAAACAAAGGGCACATTATTTAAATCAGCTTTTTCGGTAATTTCCAATACAATCGGCAACATTAATAACGCGGCTGCATTGTTGGTAATAACTTCTGTTAAAACTGAGATAGTTAGATACGTAAGAATTAGCAAAAGCCAAGGCGTGCCGCCACTCAATTCCACAATATTCTGCGCAAGATACTTTGCTACACCAGTTTTTTCCAATGCTATACCTAATGCAAACGAAGAAGCAATCGTGATGATAACCTTTAAATCAAGACTTCTTTCTGCTTGATTGGCTGTACAGCAACCCGTTATGATCATTAAACCTGCCCCAATTAGGGCGCCATTCAACATGGTAATAATCTCAAAACTAGCAGCTGCGATAACGCCAAGAAGAATAATCCAAGCAACATAAGCCCGTTCATGACGAGGTGACTCAGTGTTTAAATCATTAACCAGCAAGAAATCTTTGTTATAGCGCTGACGAGTAACAAAAGCCGGCCTTGCCTCCAGCAATAGCGTGTCCCCCGCTTGTAATATAATGCTACCGAGATTACCTTTGATACGTTCGCCATTACGTGCAACTGCCAAAACCGCTGCGCCGTAGCGAGCACGAAAGCGTGCATCGCGAATGGCATAACCCACTGCCGTACAATGTGGTGAAACGACTGCTTCGACTAATCGTCTCTCAGGATGCCGTTCAGTAAATGAATGTTCTCCATCCACTGATGGAACGATCCCATTAATGCGAAGTAAATCCGAAATTGCATCAGTATCTCCAGCAAATACCAATCTATCGCCTCCTTGAAGCACTTCATCAGGTGATACGACTGGTAGCGCAATGCCGTTTCTTTCAATTTCAATCAAATAGACACGCTGCAAATGCCTTAGGCCCGCTTGCTCAATAGTTTTAGCAACCAAAGGACCATTAGGTGCAATCGATACTTCCAGAGTAAACTCTCGCAAGTTGGAAAATACTTGACTCTGCGTACGATCTGGCAGCAATTTTGGAAAAAATAACCACATAAATAAAAAACCTACGATCGCAACAGGTAAACCAACAACTGTAATTGAAAATAAGGAAAAACCGGATTCTCCAGTAAGCGTTTGATACTGACCATTAACAATTAAATTGGTGCTAGTGCCGATCAATGTTACCGTTCCTCCCAATATGGCCATATAGCTCAGCGGCATCATTAATTTGGAAGGCGGTATGCCGATTTTGCGGCTCCAACTGTAAATAGCTGGAATCATTGTGGCAACAACTGGCGTGTTGTTAAGAAAACTACTTAAAAATGCCACCGGCCAGAACATACGATTAAGTGCCGCACGTGAAGTATTAGGCCTGCCCAACAAAGTATTTACCAGTAGATCTATTGCACCCGAAGCATGCATACCTGCAGCAACCACAAACATGCCTGCAACTGTGATTAACCCTGAATTGCTAAAACCGCTTAACGCATCTGAACTATTTAGAATCCCAGTTATACTGAGTATTGTTAACGCGCCGATCATAATTAAGTGTGGCCCAATTCGTGTAAAAATGAGGGCCGCTAATACTGACACACACAAACCTAGCGTAAACCAGCCTTGCCATTCCATAGTTTCATACCTCGAATAAATTTTTGTAATATACAACAAGTCATGATATAACTAAAAATATTTAAAAATTATAATTATATAAGATCCTGTTATATTTATTTGACCAAGCTTTGTTAAAAACTCATGTGATTAAAGGAAGTAATCGGATATAAACGACATGGAATTGAGTCTGCAAAGAATAAATCATTAAGCAAGTGACAGTATTGCAGATATAACCTTATATTAATGTGAGTACATTCGTATCAGTGTTGTTTGAAAACACTTAGCATGCACTGAACTCAGCTCCTCTCGGATAGCTATCTTTTCAAATGAAACTTCAATGCACGGTGCATATTAATTTCCCAACTATATAAAAAAACAGTGCAATTCCATTGCGAACAATTATCTATCCTTTTTTATTTTCAACGGATGTCTCGTATATAATATGCGACTAATTAGGTCATATATCAAAGAATATATCTTCTGAATTGCATGTTGACTTCTCTACTCTTTTTCATGGGTGTTCGATCTTCGTAATGCAGCAATCAGCGATAACTTGCAAACTGTATTGATAAAAGTAATCACATGAACGTTTTCTATGAAGAATCAGGAACCTTTAAAGTAGGTGCTATATTGACTGATAACAATACCTCTTTGCAAATAGAGGCAATACATGGCAAGCGTTCAAAGATAAAATCATCATCTGTGTTATTTCGATTTGCCACACCTCCATTATCTGAATTCATGGATCATGTACAAAAAATTGTGAATGAACTGGATCCCAATTTTCTATGGGAATGCTGCTCGCAGGATAGTGAATTTGCCAGCGACTCTCTTGCTACTGAATACTTCGGTCATACGCCTACTGCAGTCGAATCTGCAGCTACTTTACTATTACTCCAGAGTGCCCCCAAGTATTTTTATAAGAAAAACCTAGGGCGCTACAAAGCAGCGCCACCAGACGCCCTAAAAGCTGCCCTAGCCAGCCAAGAAAAAAAACGCCTACAAGCTGAACAGCAGGCACGATATGTTGAACAGCTTAATCGTTTTTTTTTACCGGAAGAATTTAAGCCCTACATAGCCAATTTGCTCTATAAACCGGATAAGAATTCGATTGCATGGAAAGCGCTGGAGTTAGTTTGTGCAGAAAAAAAACTCACCGTTGCTAAACTCATGGAAAAATGTGGTGCCATTCCATCTACACACGATTATCATTTTAATCAATTTGTCTGGGAGTATTTTCCACAAGGTGTTGACTTCGATGAAACCGAATCACAATCAGTATTTGGTGATTTTATCGATCTTCCCGTTTCTGACGTCAAAGCATTTAGTATTGATGATGCTTCAACAACTGAAATTGACGATGCTTTCTCTGTCACTCCATTATCCTTGGGAAGTTTCCGCATTGGTATACATATTGCCGCACCTGCATTAGGTATTGATCCTGAATCGATGCTAGATAAAGTTGCAGCGACACGTTTATCAACGGTTTATCTGCCCGGAAATAAAATTACCATGCTGCCGGAAGCAGCGATTAATCATTTCACTCTGATTGAAAATCGATTACAACCTGCTCTTTCACTGTATCTTGATGTATCAGATGATTTTACTGTTACCAGGAGTGAAAGCAGAATCGAAAAAATAAAAATTGCAGCCAATTTACGTCATAATTTGCTGGAACAGTATTTCAATGAAACCTCGTTAAGTAAAGGAAATTTTGAGCACGCTTTTAGCAATGAATTAAGTCTATTGTGGAAATTTGCCTGCAAAATGGAAAATATGCGCGGCAAAGCAAACGATACCAACAACGATAAAGTAGATTATAGTTTTGAAATCGTCAACGACCATGTCACGATCGTCGAACGGCGCCGTGGCTCACCTATTGATAAGGTAGTGTCTGAATTGATGATTTATGTCAACACCGAATGGGGGCGGCAATTAACTGCTGCAGGCATCGCCGGCATTTTCCGCAGTCAGGCCAACGGTAAAGTTAAAATGAGCACTTCACCTGCACCTCATCACGGACTCGGTGTCTCACAATATACCTGGAGCAGTTCTCCGATGAGACGCTATGTTGATTTGATAAATCAACGGCAAATTGTTGCTTTACTCCGTGGAGAATCTCCCCCATATACTAGAGAAAGCAACGATCTCTTAATCGCCATGCAAGACTTCGAATCGGCTTACAGTGTCTATAACATATTCCAGCGAGCAATGGAGCGTTATTGGTGCTTGCGCTGGTTATTGCAGGAAAAAATTCAAACTATAAACGCTCAAGTCATTAGAGAAAATCTAGTAAAGTTGGATCACATTCCCTTAATAATTCGAGTACCTTCGTTACCAGAAATCGCACCCGGCAGCTACATTCAACTTAAATTATCTGAAATCGATCTGCTTGAACGCAGTTTGCACGCGGAATTCTTGCGTAAGCATGACATGTAAATTAATGATGTGACAAGAAAATGGATGTTGCCTACAATAATAGAGTTGTGATGGGTAATTTATATTAACTTTCAAGGTGTAATCCTTTGACCGTTTCCATTTTTGTGCATAAAACGATAGCTATGGCGACCAGTAGTTATCAACGTTTGCAGACCAATCGCATGTTCGCGTCAATGGTAACTTCGGTATTGTTACATGCGGTTATTTTATTAGGAATAACTTTTCAATTCCCTCAACCCAAATTGGATAAAAATGCTACATCCCTGGAAGTCATTCTGGTCAATAGCAAAACTCCTGAAAAACCGACAAAAACTGAGCTACTTGCACAAGAAAATCTGGATGGCGGCGGTAATTCCGATAAAAATCGTCGTGCAAAAACACCTTTTCCAGTATTACCAAAAAGCAAACCACTCACTAATGACGTCGCAATGCAGCAAAAAGTCAAGCAACTGGAACAAGAAGCCAAGAACCTAATGATGGCCGTCGATGACAGCAAACAAGCACAGTCGCTCAATACATCCGCAAACGAAGCCGACACAAAAGAAATCACCACAGAAACTGCTGATTTATTAACACGCAGCCTTGATATTGCGCGCTTGCGCGCCCAGATCGATCAGGATCACGACAATTATCAGAAACGTCCCAAAAGAAAATTTATCGGTGCGCGAACTAAAGAATATCGCTTTGCCCGCTATGTAGAAGATTGGCGGATTAAAGTTGAACGGATTGGAAATTTGAATTATCCAGAAGCCGCCAGAAAAGGCAAACTCTATGGCAACTTACAACTTACTGTCAGTATCCGCGCAGATGGAGAATTGGATTCGATTGAAATCAATCGTTCTTCCGGAGAGAAAATTCTCGATCAAGCCGCTATCAATATTGTCAAATTGGCGGGACAAAATGGATTTGCCCCTTTTCCGCCAGATATTCGCAAAGATACCGATATCTTGCATATTACCCGTACTTGGGTATTTGCTCCTTCGGATATGCTGTTGAGCCAGTGAGTAGTTAGCGTTAGCCCAGTACCAAATTATTTTTAATGATAACCCCAATTTTCCCATGTTCGACTTATATGCAGTAATTGGTAACCCCATTGCACATAGTAAATCACCGTTTATACATACTATCTTTGCACAACAAACCCATCAAGCCATGCAATATACCGCAATCCTGGCGCCATTGGACGGCTTCAAGAAAACAGTAGAAAGCTTCCATCTTCAGGGTGGCAAAGGATTAAATGTGACTGTACCTTTCAAGTTACAAGCTTTTCAGCTAGCGACTCGGTTGACTGAGCGCGCAACTATTGCACAGGCAGTCAATACACTAAAATTTGAAGATAACGAAATTCTTGGTGATAACACTGATGGTGTTGGATTAGTACGCGATATCGAACTTAATCTAGGAATTTCCATAGCGGCTAAACGCATTTTACTTATAGGCGCTGGTGGCGCAGCTCAAGGAGTCATTTTGCCATTGCTACAGCGGAAACCTGCTATTCTGGCAATCGCCAACCGTACGCCACAAAAAGCACAAATGCTGCAGCAACAATTCTTGCCTTTTGGCAATATTATTGCGGGAAATTACACGAGTTTTTCAAACAAGCACTTTGATATTATTATTAACGCAACTTCTGCCAGCCTGAATAATGCAATGCCAGAGGTGCCAACCGATATTTTTGCACCTGCCACACTTGTCTACGACATGATGTACGGTAACGAACTTAGCCGCTTTCTTAAATTTGCACAAGAACAAGGCGCACGTCAAGTTGCAGATGGAATCGGAATGCTGGTTGAACAAGCTGCCGAATCCTTTTTTTTGTGGCGTGGTGTAACGCCGCAGACCAAACCAGTTATTACCCAGCTGAGATCAATGAATTTAAAGCAAGATATTAATAAATAAATTCTGCTTCATACGCTAAAAAAGCAGTAAGAATTGATGAAACTATAAGCGTGAATTTAAATAAACCTAGAAGTCGTAAGTTTAGTAAATTCATTGTAGCTGGTAACTCTGATACCCGGTAGTGCAGTACGAGTCTATTTTGTTCCAAAGACTGAATAATCACGCATTTGTAATTCTATGTTATGGTGTCGGCCCACGACCACAGCTTATACTCATTAGTCATAAAAACACAAACTATCCCATGTATAACCTATGAC
>CADEDJ010000085.1 GCA_902826055.1 uncultured Nitrosomonas sp.
CAACGTGAGTGGATTGATGGCCTTTGGAATAAATCTAAAACTTTCGATCTTCCCGCTAAATTCACCCCCATCTTCTCGCCTTGAAATTCCTAATGGAAAATCTGGGTTAATTGTAGAAATTCTCATCGCTCCCTAATTTTAATGTTAATTTCAGGGATTTTTTGTTCAGCGGGCGGGAGTAATCGATTGAGTCCCATAACTGTAACACGATGTGAAGAATTAAAACTGGGAGTTCCATCCTGATTATTCAGGATCGACGATACCTTGTATTCCATACTGCGAGAATGAGGATAAAAATGAATATCATGAATCCAGATACCTGCCCGCTGCACCCGTTGATGACCGCATTCGTAGGAAAGATCCCATCCTGTTAACATTGGCACGGCGTAATCATAGAGTAAGTCGTTGATGCGGAATGTTTGAGTACGAATATTACCACCAGTATTTTTGCGGCAATCACTTGTATTTCTTGGGCGCGGATTTAGAGGTAAAAAGTCCGGCCGCAATTTGACACTGCTACCACGAATCAAGGCAGCGCGGGTTTTAACGCGATAAATGCGAGGGTCATTTTCTTTGAAAATAGTCTGTGTAACCCAATATGGATTATCTGATACATTAGCTTGAGATAAGCTATAAGCAACTTGTAACAAACGATAGTCTGTGCGATCTGCCCATTTGCAAGGCAGTAAACGGAATTCACATTCAAAAGTATCAGCAAATTGGAAATCAAATCCGCGTGGCATGATCGCAATCGCGTCATTGACTTTTAACATACCTTTACTGCCAATATTCTCCAAAGTCGCCACTGCGCCTAGATTTTTGTTTTGCAGTACGGATGCATCAATACCGTTATAATCGCCTTCTATCGTGGCATCAAACCAAGACGAGCGATAGCCAAATGCAGTATAAAACACACAAAATTCATATGCATCATTACGATCTTGATCTTCCAACAGCCCCTGTGCTTCAAACATCAGTAAAGTAGACCCTGCATTTCTGACCAGTTTACTGTGCGTAATGTCAGCACGCATAGAGTTTATTTCACGATCTTTTTGTAAATACCGCAAATCCCAGCCGTTGAGTACAACCGTTCCACTATTGACATAATTGGGCATTTCGATCCAATGCAAGATAGTCGCAGCATCCATACCATTATGGCGTTGAATACATTTACTTCCTTCAATCAGAATGAATTTGTCTACATCCTCATAAACCTTTTTTTCTGGTGCTGTTACGGAAAGTTGCTCAAAAGGTGTGGTAACTTTTGATTTTCCCGATAAATCACTCAGCTTTTTTTCCTCAGTTTTTGTTGCACATCCAACAAGCAGTATGCTTACTACAAATATTGCAAATGCGTGGGGCATTGTTATTCCTTTCCAATGTGGACATGTGTAAGTAACCAACCGCTTCAAGATTGATTGTGAAATAGAGTTCATCTGAATCGCTTAACCTTTAATGCGGTTGATTTTTGCGACATCCTTGATGAGCCTTAAGCCGCGTAGAATTTGGGCGAGATGCTGGCGGTTATTTACTTGAAGAATAAAGCGCATCTGCATATAGTCTCCATCATTTTCCATTGCAATATCATTGATATTCGATTCCGCTTTGGCTATTTCTGCAGCAACTCGAGCTAAAACGCCTTGCTTGTTTAAAGCAGTTACTTTAATACTGACCTCGAAAGTTCTGGAAATGTCTTTACCCCATGCTACATCCAAATAATTTTCAGGGTTCTTCTGGTTATGAGCGATAACTGCGCAATCATGAGTATGAATAATCAATCCGTAATCTTTCTTGATTAACCCAACAATAATATCTTCGGGAATAGGTCGACAGCACTTAGCAAATTGTACGGTCAATCCTTCCGTTCCCAATATTGTAATTGGTCCTGCCGTTTGCTCATTGACAGTTGATTCCAGTGGTATTGTTAATCGTTTTGCTACCACTGCTGGGAGTTGTTTACCCAGCGCCATGTCGGCTAGTAATTCATTTTTTGATTTAACACCGCTATCGCGTACCAGCTTTTCCCATTCTACTTCTGTAATTAAATCCGGATTAATATTAAATGATAAAAGCGCTTGATTTAGCATGCGCTCACCCAGTTTAACCGACTCGTCATACTGAATGTTTTTAAGAAAATAACGGATATGTGAGCGTGCTCTTCCAGTTGCTACATAACTTAACCATGCAGGATTAGGCTTGGCATAAGGAGCTGTAACAATTTCCACGCGATCGCCATTTTTCAGTTGGGTACGTAGCGGCGCATTTTCGCCATTAATTTTAGCGGCCACGCAGCAATTTCCTACATCGGAATGAACCGCATAAGCAAAATCAACTGCGGTCGATCCTCTAGGAAGTGCTAAGATCTTTCCTTGCGGAGTAAAAACATAAACCTCGCCGGGAAACAAATCAATCTTAAGATGCTCCAGAAATTCCAAAGAATCTGTCGAATCGCTCAATGCTTCCACTAAACTTTGTATCCATTGGCTGGTTTTTGAATGCAACTCATTAAAATCGCTATCCGAGCTTTTATAGAGCCAATGAGAAGCGACGCCGTTCTCAGCTATGCGATGCATTTCAGCAGTGCGAATTTGGATTTCTATCGGTAATCCAAAGGGTCCTAGCAAAGTATTATGTAGCGATTGATAACCGTTATTTTTTGGAATGGCAATATAGTCCTTAAATTTTCCAGGGATTGGCTTATATAGACTATGCAGCATTCCTAGGGCGATGTAGCATGAGGGAATATCTTTAACGATAACTCGGAAACCATAAATATCAAGTACTTCTGAAAATGACAAATGCTTATCAAGCATCTTAGTATAAATGCTATAAAGGTGTTTCTCGCGTCCAGTTACTTCTGCATTTAATCCTGCTTCCTTCAATTTAAGACCAATAGCTTCAAGAATTTTACTTACAACCTCGCGCCGATTACCACGCGCCGCTTTAGTCGCTTTTACCAGTACTTTATAGCGGGTAGGGTAACAATAGCGAAAACCGAGCTCCTGCAATTCCTGGTAAATGTTGTTTAGTCCTAAACGATGCGCAATAGGCGCATAAATTTCAAGTGTCTCACGGGCAATGCGCCGTTGTTTTGCTTGATTCATGACTTCGAGGGTGCGCATATTATGCAATCGATCAGCCAATTTAATCAGTATAACGCGTACATCCCGTGCCATTGCCAACAACATCTTTCGGAAGTTCTCAGCTTGAGCTTCTTCTTGTGTTTGAGATTCAATTTTGGTGAGTTTGGAAACACCATCGACCAGTTCTGCCACAGGCTCACCAAATCGTTCACTAATTTCGGCTTTGGAGATATCTGTATCTTCTACCACATCATGCAACAATGCAGCTGTCAATGTAGGTGCATCCAAATGTAAGGTACTTAAAATCCTGGCTACAGCTAATGGATGTGAAATATAAGGTTCACCTGATTTGCGAAACTGCCCGGAATGCGCTCCCTGACCAAATGTATAAGCATTTCTTAATTGAGCAATATCCTCTGACTTTAGATATTGGGATGTTTCAGAAAATAGAAGTTCTGCTTCAGCCATAAACTTTACTATAAATTACGTATATTTCAATGGAATTAACACATCTATTCAACATTAATTATTCACTTCTCAATCAAATTTTTTATTATAAATTATATGCTGGTATTTACTCGGAATGAAAGCAAGCAAGCTTTTGTTTATCTGTGACTCAAATATTAACCTGCAATAACCCACAGCATTGCTGAAAGTATGGAGAATATTTTATAAACTCCCGCTAAAATATTCGGCGATAGATGCCGATATTTAACTCTATTTGAATAGAGGAGAGCAGCTATGGACGTAACAGGTATTGCAAATTTAGCCACAACAATGTCAGAAACCAGCACTAGTCAGGCAATCAGTATCGCCGTTCTTAAAAAGGCAATTAATTTGAGCGCCGAAAATGCACTCGCTCTAATTGAAGCGATCCCGGATAGTCAATCTGTACAAAATCTGCCACCGCATCTTGGACAAAATATCAATACGACTGCTTAGTGTTAAAAATAAAGACTACAGCATACGCCACAAAACAAGAATCATCGCTTTCGTGGATTGCAGAAAACAAAAGTAAAGTCACGTCAGTTAACTAACAATAAAATCCCGCACAATTTTTATCTGATGCTCATCCATTAACATCGGGGAATGTCCAATACCAGGTAATTCAATAATCTTTGCTTTTGCTCCGCGAATTTGCATTTGCCGAGCTGTGCTAATCGATAACACATCCGATTCGGCGCCTCGTAATACTAATGTCGGTATGTCTAATTGATCCCACTGTTGCCATAAATCAATGTCTTTTATTTCATGGGTTTTGAAACTAATGGATATTCTTGGATCATAACGGAAACCATAGGACCCATCTTCATATTCTCGCGCACTGTGAATCGCCATGTGATCCCATTGCTCTTCGGTCAACGGCCCGAAAGAAGTGGAAATGGTTTTCATATATTGTTTGAATTCAGTAAAGCTATTGAACCGAATATCTCTACCAACATAATCGGCAATCCTCTTTAATGCAGCTTCCGGAATTAAGGGACCAATATCACTCATGATCAGCTTATTAATCGGTACAGGAAGATTGGGTTGTATTGCCAAAATCATTCCAATCAAGCCACCTAGTGAAATACCTATCCAATCCAGTGTTATCGTTGTTTGGTATTGCGATTGAATATGGGTTATCAAAGATACTGCATCGGACAGGTACAGTGGGTAATAATCATAGTCATTTGCATGCTCCAACCAATCACTTTGACCTCGCCCGACAATATCGGCTGAAATCACTCGACAATCCGATTGTAGTGCGCGTGCCAAATAATCAAAATCGCGGCAATTACGTGTTAATCCGTGAGCACATACCACAACATGCGAATTATGCAGATCACCCCAATCGGTATATGCAATATAGCGCGGTTTTTTCTGCTGACCATCACCGGATGGGGTTGGTACAAGTAACCGTTGGATAGATATTTTCATGGTTTATTCGATTTTACACCTGCTACAATCTAATTTATTAATAAATGAGAAGCGATAGCGATTGATTCTAAAGACAAACAGTTATAGAAGTTTTGTGTATCTGATGCACGACATGGAATAATTTTCTTAACAAAAAAACAATTATTACTTAACTACCGTGTAAAGTCCCATAACTTTATCTTGAATATCTATGAAATATGAAATTGTCTGAACTTTACTGGCATCGCATTACGCCACTTCATCTTCTTTTATGGCCGTTAAGTATTGTTTATGGAGGCTACTTAACGCTAAAAAAACTATGTTACTGGCTGGATATTGTGCCTTCAGTCAAGCTCCCGGTTCCTGTTATCGTCATTGATAGTATCAGTGTTGATGATGGTGGTAAAACTCCTTTTTTGATTTCACTGGTTAATTGCTTGCTCAAAAACGGCTACCGTCCGGGAATCATTACTCGTGGCAACTATGATAATCCTGGATCGCCTGTTGCGGTAACCCCGGCTACTAGCTCTAATACGGTTGGAGGAAAAATATTATTGCTTGCGCAACATTGTAGAGAAACTTGTCCTGTTTGGGTAGGCAGCGATAGAGTCGCTGTTGCTAAAGCACTATTGGATTCGAATCCATCCTGCAACATCATCCTCTGTAATGACGGTATGCAATTTTATCGTCTTGAACGTAATCTTGAAATTGCTGTCGCCGATTTTAGTGGGCAAAGCTTTGGTAATGCTTTGCTATTGCCTGCCGGTCCACTCCGTATACCCGCACGACATTTGGAAAAGATTGATTTTATTGTAACCAATGGTAAGCAGAGTAACTATATCGATACCAGCAAATGGGTTAAAACCTATAAGATATTGCTAGTCAATGAAACGGCATATAACGTACTTAATCCTGAAATTCGTTGCCCTATAACAGATTTCAAAAATAAGCGCTTACATATCATTACAGATGAAGAAAATGCCCGCTGGTTTTTTGATGTTATTCAAAAATCAGGACTAACCGCACAGTTACATACTTTTCCTGACAACCATCAATTCATTGAAAGTGATATCCAAGCTGCTGATGCTGAAGTTATTCTCATGCCGGAAGAACATGCACTGCAATGCAGACACTTTGCTAAAGACACGCTCTGGGCACTATCTAAAGAAGCATGGATAAGTGATGAATTACAAGCCATTATATTGAAAAAACTGAGCAAAACACTTACTTAAAT
>CADEDJ010000086.1:0-2076 GCA_902826055.1 uncultured Nitrosomonas sp.
ACCCGGCAAATGAATCTGACCGATAGCGGACGCGCCTTTTATCAGCAATCGGTGCGTATCCTTGCCGACATTCTCGAAGCCGAGCACGCCACATCGCAATTTCATGGCGCACTAAAAGGCAATCTGAAAGTGGCTTTACCGCTGAGTTTTGGTTTGATGCACTTGGGACCGGCCATCAATGAATTTTTGCAAGCACACCCGGAAATCGAATTCGATCTGGACTTTAACGACCGTCACGTGGATTTGCTGGTGGAAGGCTTTGATCTCGCCATCCGCATTGCCAGCTTGCCGGATTCCAGTTTAGTCGCACGCCGCCTGGCTCCCATCCAGACCGTGATGTGCGCGAGCCCGGCTTACCTCAAGCGCATGGGTACGCCGCAATCGCCGCAAGAACTCATCCAACACCGCTGCCTGGTGTATAACCTGATCGGTAATCTGGAAAACTGGAATGTATTTGATGCCACCGGCCAACTCATCAAAACCCGCATCACGCCTTACCTGAAAGCCAGCAATGGCGAATTTCTCCGCGATGCCGCCGTTGCCGGAATGGGCATCGTGTTGTTGCCGACATTTATCGTGTACCAGGAAATTGAGCGCGGTACATTAGTGCCCATAATGACGAATTATCACTATTCTCAACTGGCAGCCTATGCCATTTACCCACAAACCCGCCACCTTTCGCAACGCGTCAGGGCATTTGTTGATTTTTTGGTGAAACGATTTGAGGGATTGCCTTATTGGGATGAGTGCTTACAAAACGCAAAAAACACATGAGGAAGCGCTGGTTAAATCGCGCTAGAGGATACTACTGATCTTCCTTCGTCAGCCCAATCTTTGAGCTCTCTCGAATGCTCTTTTCCGAGATCCCTTTGAGGCAAGTTTCGTCATATATCATTTAGCGCTAGAGTTCACCAGACGCACAAACAGCGGCGCTATGCTTGCTGTTTGTGCGTCTGGTGCAACGACGGATTCAGTGCCGATCAACTACTGCTTCGCAAGGTCAATCCGACCAAACTTAGCTTTCGCCGAGTCGTAACTGTCAATCATTACCCAAAAGCCATCCCAGCCATCGAACGTTGGCTTTGTGCGAAGCGTATACGTGACCTTCCAAGTCTCTTCGGCCACCCCGGATCTAGCGTGGCCATCACATACAAGGTATACGTAGCCAACAAAGCTGTTGGGGTCAGCCTTAGGAAAAAAGCGTCCCTTGCCGAAGAGCGTACCTTTCCATTCCTTGCCTTTGGCATTCCATGAAAGTTCGCAAGTAAGCAACGCATCATTGTTTCTCTTGGTTCGAAGATTGACGTTCGTAATCTCGTACTTGAACCCATCGGTGACTCCTGGTTCGGGAAACATCGATGCCAGCGGCTCCTCCTTCTCCGCGCCGTCGGCATTTGACTTGCCTGTAAGGCCGTAGATTCTCATGCCGATACCGGCCAGCTTCTGTTGGTGCTTTGGACGATAAAACGAGAGAGCGTACCAATAATCCCCAAATACTTTGTCCAGGACAAATAGGACTGCGCTGACAAGTGCTCCATAGCCTATTCCCTTCCACAGCGCGATGTCAGCCGCAGCTTGCGCTGCGGCGGCCGCCGCATCTGGTTCAACAGGCATGATTGACTCCTCCTAAAACAGGGATCCAACATAATATACACGTCATCATATGTCCCATAATCTCGCAGAAATGTCGTATATTCCTTATCAATATCAATTATCCTATTGTTATTCTTGACTGAAAACTAAAACAAGAGACAATTCTTTCCAGCAAATACGGTATTGCAACCCTAAATATCATTCGATTATAAAAACTATAGAGTACCGAAAGCATTGTAATCTCTAGCAGGTAGCATTTTGTAGTTGTTGTTCCATGAATATAACAACTTTTTAAGTGTTAGCGCTAATAAATTATTCCAATTTCCCATTTCCCGCATGATAAAATTCACGCTAATTTTTGATCGTTCATCCGGCTAACCTGACATTTCAATCCCGGCTTTATCACCCATGATACAACTGACCATTAATGGGCAACCGCAGCAATTTGAAGCGCCGATAAACGTTACTCAGCTTATCGACCAT
>CADEDJ010000086.1:2176-5834 GCA_902826055.1 uncultured Nitrosomonas sp.
ACCTACACATCCCGCTTACTGGTCGGCACCGGTAAATACAAGGATTTCGACGAAACGCGCGCAGCCGTTGAAACCAGCGGCGCGGAAATCATCACGGTGGCTATCCGGCGCACCAATATCGGGCAAAATGCCGGTGAGCCGAATTTGCTGGATGTTTTGCCGCCTTCACAATACACGTTATTACCCAATACCGCCGGTTGTTATACCGTTGACGATGCGGTGCGCACCTTGCGCCTGGCGCGTGAATTACTGGATGGGCACAGCCTGGTTAAATTGGAAGTGCTGGGCGATCCGAAAACGCTGTATCCAAATATGGTGGAAACCCTGAAGGCAGCGGAAATTCTGATCAAGGAAAATTTTCAAGTAATGGTGTACACCTCGGATGACCCGATCATCGCCAAGCAACTGGAAGACATGGGCTGCGTGGCCGTGATGCCATTGGCTTCATTGATCGGTTCCGGCATGGGCATTCTCAATCCCTGGAACCTGCAAATCATCATCGACAATGCCAAAATTCCTGTGCTGGTCGATGCCGGTGTCGGCACTGCATCGGATGCGACCATCGCAATGGAATTGGGTTGTGATGGCGTGCTGATGAATACTGCCATTGCCGCAGCAAACAATCCGGTGTTGATGGCATCGGCGATGCGCAAAGCGGTTGAGGCCGGGCGCGAAGCTTATTTGGCGGGACGCATGGCGAAAAAACTATACAGTGCCAGCCCGAGCTCTCCGAAAGATGGCGTAATCGGCCGCTCAAATACCGCCAAATAAACCAACCCCGATGCAGCAGCCCATACGCAGCTTCGTCCTTCGTCAAGGACGCCTGTCCAATGCGCAACGCCGGGCCTGGGAAACTTTGCTGCCCAGATATGGTATTCCATTTAATGAGAATCTGCTGGATCTGAATCAGGTGTTTTCCCGCGAAGCGCCTAAAATTTTGGAAATCGGCTTCGGCATGGGAGAAAGCACCGCCGCAATCGCGCAAAACAACCCGGAAAATGACTATCTGGGCATTGAAGTGCATACGCCGGGAGTGGGTAGTTTACTTAATCAGATCGACAATCTCGGCTTGACCAATTTGCGCATCATTCAACATGATGCTGCCGAAGTATTGCAACACATGCTACCTGTGCAATGCCTGAATGGTATTCACATTTTTTTTCCCGATCCTTGGCCCAAGGCCAGACATCACAAGCGCCGTTTGCTGCAACCCGCTTTGGTCGATCGTTTATGCCATCACTTAAAGCCGGGAGGCTATATTCATGTTGCCACCGACTGGGAGGATTACGCCATGCAAATTTTGCAAATCTTGACTCAGGAACCGCAATTATCCAATACTGCTTGTGATTTTTCGCCACGGCCGCAATACCGGCCATTCACCAAATTTGAACAAAGAGGGCTCAAACTTGGACATAATGTCTGGGATTTAATTTTTACAAAAAACTAAACCTGTACAAACTCTGCCGCCCTGATGCACAATTTGTTGTTTAATGACAGGAAATCGGATGCATAAAATTCTCGTTGTCACCCTAACCGGCTTGACGCTGGCAGCCCCCGGTTTTGCGCATGAACACATCCGCCCCGGTTTATGGGAAATTACGACCCAATCTGACCTGCTGGCGTTAATTCCGCACATTCCTTCCGAGCACATGCAGCAACTGAATGATCTCGCTAACCGATATGGTTTGAAATTACCCAATATTGAAGGCAATACCGCAGTTTCAAAAATTTGTATTACAGCGGAGATGGCAAAGCAGGAAATTCCCGCTTATTTTTATGAAAATCACTCCGGCTGCACCATTCAAAATGCAACCCGCACCGGCAACAGTTACAAGTTGGATCTCGTCTGCGATCACCAGCATTTCCAGGGCAATGGCGTTGCACAAGGCACATTCACCAGTCCGGAAAACTTTTCAGGAAGCACGGAATTCGACAGTAGCGTAGGAGGCAATCCCGTCTTTGCCTCGGCTCAAACTACCGGCCGTTGGATCGGCGAGCGTTGTACCGCCGTTAATCCCTTGCGATAACAAGCTGTTTGCTTTAATCCTGACTACTATATAATTTGCTACGTTTTTATTCGCCAGGCGGTGTCGCGTATTAACGTGCAGACGAAGCATGAACAGTACTACAAAATTTTGCAGCATCATGATACTGACAAACATGATCAGTGCTTCCTGTTATGCCTTTAATGTGACTTACAAAGGCGGGCCCAGAATCAAAAGTGATGATGGCAATTTTGAGATAGGGCTCAACGGCCGCGGACATTTCGATGTACATTCTCTGTATCCGGATCAAGCCAATCCCGATTATCCAGCATTTGGCAGCCAGCTTTTAACCAGCCATGACCGCGATGGATTTAACTGGCGCAGAACTTACGCGACTTTGACGGGAAAATTTCATAGCCTCAACTTTAAGTTCGAAAATGATTTTGCGGTAAATGCCACCAGCCCTTTTCCTCACAGCCTTCGTGAGGCCTGGCTGGCTACCAAGCTCGGGCCGGGTCAGTTGACAATTGGTCAATTCAAACCCTATCGCGGCCTGGAAGAAATAACCAGCTCCAATGAAATTACTTTGATGGAACGTCCATCGACCTCATCCACCGGCATATACAGCGGACGACAATTTTTAACCGGTATTGGCTACCGCTCCCTGATCAAGGATAATCTGGGTGTCGGCATTCATGTCATGAGTCTTTCTCATTTTGGCTTGCCCTTTGAGGGAATTACGTATGGCGGGCGGATGGTATGGTTACCCATCGATACCGATAGCAGCATTCTTCATCTTGGTTTTTCTGTCAGCAGGGATACCGCCAATAACGCTTCACTGCCTGCCGGAACAGTCGATGTCTATGGCGGACGTCAGGGCATCAGTCAATCTTTGGGAATTGCAGGCGCAGCCTTCGGTGCGCCGCACAGCAATAGCCAATCCACTTTTTCTGCAGAAGCTGCTTATTCGATTGGCCCGGTGACACTGCAAGGAGAATACGCGATCTCGCGTTTGGATAATACCCATCGAACCCAGGGCAACTTAAGAGGCTCCATTGTTCAGGCCTACTATGTACAAGCGAGTTGGTTCGTAACAGGAGAACGCGTAGTCTATAAAAAAGACCGCGGTGCATTTGCAAAACCTCAGCCAAACGGCAAATGGGGCGCATTGGAATTGGCCGGGCGATACGATGTTGCAGAAAACCTCACTCAAAATACTATGGCTGATCCCTGCAAAACAGGCACGTCACAATGCCAAGTTAAGGTCATTACGCTTGGTGTGAATTGGTATCCTTATCGCAATATCCGCTTCATGTTCAATTATTATTTGACCGAAGCTATGCTTGGTAATTTGGGTGCCGGTACAGCAGCACAAAAAGATAATTTTTCGGTATTTTCTTTCCGCACTCAAGTAAGTTTTTAACAAAGAATCAAAAGCTTCTGTAATGCTCCATCTGACCTGATGAAATGGTTGTCATCATTACATCCCCATAAAAAAACGGCTACCGGTTTTTACCCGGCAGCCGCATTTTTTGCAACTGCTAAGCCAAATTAAAGAAACCCTTAACAAGTGTCATTTCGAGCAAGAGAGAGAAATCTATTGCACTGATGATTAAAGATTCCTCTCTACGCCCGGAATGACAAACGCGAGTTATTCAGAGTCTCCTTAATTA
>CADEDJ010000087.1:0-1175 GCA_902826055.1 uncultured Nitrosomonas sp.
ATCGCCTTGCTGGCGCATATGCCTGAAAATAGAATTGTTCAGGGTGGACTAATTAGCAAAATATCGTTTTCAGTCAGTTTGATAGGTTTTTCACATGTAATCCTACTGGTAATTTGAATGCTTTTTAATTCTCTTGCTCGTTGGAGTATTTCACCATTACTCAAAAGAGCAATTCCAAATAGCTTGCGATCAATGAATGTCCTCAGGGTATTTGCAATCGTTCCTCCTGAGGATCGTGTAATTCCAATAAATCGGCCAAGATGATTGGCTTCATCAAAAATAAACACTCCTCCTCGGTGACAAATTGCCATGCGTTCAATTAATCTTTCCAGCGCATCAATTTCCATTCTTTCATCCGGTTCAATTACATAGTCATGTGATTTTCCACTAGCGTACATTGCACTGGCCATCTCAAGAAGTAGATTTTTTAATGTCAGATTTGTTTCACGTAGGGTGATTATCCACACTGGGGCACCAAACCTTTCAGCTTTACGACATTGCAATTGATATTGCGCAATTGCGCTTGTTTTTCCATGCCCCGGCGGTGATGGAATCTCAATCAAATCCTGCATGACTCGAGCTTTATGAATTTTTTCAATAATATTTGTAGCAACACTTGTTGCTACAAAGCATGGCTCATTAAATTTATTTTTCTGTTCATTATCTTGAGCATCAATCCATTTTTCTAATTGTGATTCAATTACCTCTGCTAAGGGTGCCTGATTCCAATAGCGACCAGGTTCGCGGAATTTAGAACCATCGTTTAACCATTCCTCGATGCTGGCTTTCCAGGATTCAACGGTATTATAATTTCGCCTTGTTCCATCATCCTGGGGCATAGTTTCAATAGCAATCTGAAGCAAAGTAATACTGCTTGAAGCCATTTTCTCCAGTACCCGATTTCTCAGTGCTTCCCATTGGGTTTTATCAAAATTTGATTTGTCAGGATGGCACTCTGATGTTTCAATTGTCTTGGCTTCTAAATCATCGGATAATTCGATCGCTTGCATGGTCATGTTTTTTCTCCTTTTACTTGGTTTTGCCGCATCCATTCAGGTAAGTTTTTCTTTTGCTGTTCCAATCTCAGTTGTTCTATCTCTTTTTCGGTCGAATCCGAAGCCGCACTAAAAGGCTTAAACTTAGGTTCCGATTTGGTAGTTATTTCACCGGTTTGA
>CADEDJ010000087.1:1275-3975 GCA_902826055.1 uncultured Nitrosomonas sp.
CGCACTAAAAGGCTTAAACTTAGGTTCCGATTTGGTAGTTATTTCACCGGTTTGAATATTCTTAATGCTTCCATCTTCCTGAACTTCCAGGATGTTGTTTTCACGGCTTGGCGGTGTTTCAAGTGGCAGTTTGATGATGTTTTCAATCTGTGGAAGAGGCGGTAATGTGGTTTGTTCACCCGGCAAAACTGGTGAAGTAGGAATCTTACCTTGAATAGTTCTAACCAGTTTGCGGGTTTGTTTAATAGTATTTGAACGTTTTTTTGGTGTATCTCCCCAAGCCTCAGAGTCATCAAACGCCGTGCGCCTTTGATAGTTTGCTTCACCTAAATAACGATCACCATCAAAAACAAGCGCCGGGGCAGTTGGATCAGCATTATCCGGTAGCACGTCATATTCATAATGACGAGTCAAATTAAGCTCTTTTGGCGGTTCATAACGAACTTCACCGAACCCTTTTAATGTAAATCCAAAAAAGTATTGGGAGCGCAATTTAACCCGGAAGGCATAAGGCCTCATTGCGGTCAGTTGAAGCTGCGTTGGTTTGTTTGGCGTATATTCTTTTGATAGTTCAGCGTATAGCTCTAGCGGTGTTTTGTCGAACATGCCTTGGCCGCCGTGCGGTGTGTTGTGAAACTCATGAATCCCCTGAATCAAACGAGCGGCAAATTGATCTATGGGGATAGCGTGTTTCTGGTCAGAATCTTCGGGACGTTCTACGGGATTGCGCCCGGTATAAGCTTTAGGAAAACGGCAATCAACGGTTTTTGCCAACACCAGCCAAAATCGCTCAATAGGCTTGGCTGCGCCATGATAAGGGGTTGTCCAATGCACTTTAACGCCTAATCGGGTGAGCGCGCCTAGTGGTTCGTTTTCTTTAACAATAAAGCGGTAACGATTTTTTTGACCACCTGTTAATGACTTATTAGCATACTCTCTACCATTGTTTAGGATGACACCCTCTGGAATAGTATCCGCGCGACGCAATGCGGATTCGAATGATTCCATTACTATTTCACCATTGGCGAAATGATAAATGCGAACTGACAACACAACGCGAGTTCTTACTTCGCGCCATATGACCACAAACGGACGCCTAATCGTGTCATCTGGCCAACGGCAAAAAACATCAGCTTTTCGACCATCTGATTCCCATAGCTGGTGAAGACTTAGTGTTGTGTAATCACGCCATTGATGGGGCAGTTTTTGTTTAAGTGCGGTCGGACCATCGCGGCCAAGTATTCGAACATTTTCAGGCAAATCTTTGATGCGTCTTAGAAATGTCTTGTAACTAGGCAATTCGCCCCAGTTTTGCGCCTTTGCTGCCTTAATGGTTTCTTTATAGATTACTGAAGCATCAGGCTTGTTCTGCGATAACCAATTACCCATGAAGAAATTAATAGCAGATTCTGGAATTTCAGTTTTAGAACGTCCTTGATGATCAGACACGAGTAAAATCTCCCAATAATGGCGCGGATGTTTATCGATTCTTTTTAGCAAACGATGCAAAGTTGTTCTCGATATTTTCTTGTGACGCTCACTGAGGATATTTAACGCATTTTTTTGTTTGAAACCTGCCTCTAATAGTTGGAAATACTCATCTAATATAAGTACATGTCTTTGCGCTTCTGCCTTTCTACTTGCCGCTTTCCTGTTGTAAATATCAGCCAAAATTTCATACGTCTCGTGATCGAATGGCAAGTTTTGTTGATTTTCATAAACCACCGGCAAATTTGAATGCTGTGGGTTGTGATGTTCTAGCCAGTATTTGGCTTGAATTGGTTCAGGTAGGCTGGTTAAAAGGATTTCATAGCGCTTGCTCTCTTTGCGATAGGTATAACGCCCCCCTCCTCTATAACTTCCATTTCGTTCTGAACAAGCCTCACGAATTGTTGCCGGATTCAATCCGGTCAAATTAGAAACATCAGTGACAGTTAACCAAATATCATCACCTGAAAAACCCGCGATAGTTTTTCCGTGCGTTTTTTTGGTTAACTTTGCTTTACTCATTGTTATTTATATATTTTAATATGATCTCAGGACTTGCTAAAACCCGCGCAAAACCCGCGATAACCTACAGCAATAATCGCGGGTTTTTTATTCAATGATTTCCCCTTTTTTTAATCCCAGTAATACCGCAACTTTATGGCCTTTATTGATACTGCATGAAGTCTTGCTGTTAATTACTGCATTTACCAAATTCGCAGAAACCCCATGCCTTCTTGCCCATTCTTTGAGAGTTAATCCATGTTTCGACATGATTTCTTTAGCCTTTCTTCTTCTTTCTGATGTAGTATTGCTCATATTTAGCGCCCCTTATAAACACGAATTGTATAAAATCGCAACATATTAAACACACATTTCGTGTGTTTTGTAAATAGAATGAAAACAAAAATTGAATTATATTTAATAAAGCACAGCCTAAAAGAAGGCGAAAGGCTGAAAAATGAAAGGATTAGGCTAGGGCTAAATCAAGCTGAATTCGCTGAGCGTTTAGGTATTCATAAAAATACTCAAACAAACTATGAGAACGGTAAAAGAAAACCAAGTAATGAGTATTATGCGGCAGCGGCTGAATTAGGGGTAAACGTTCCTTATGTAATCACTGGAAATACTATTCTTGATTTCCCCCAGAAAGCCGCTGCATTAGCCTACAGGGTGTTCAATTGCTATAAAAATGGTTTTGATTCAAATGCAATG
>CADEDJ010000087.1:4075-5346 GCA_902826055.1 uncultured Nitrosomonas sp.
ATTAGCCTACAGGGTGTTCAATTGCTATAAAAATGGTTTTGATTCAAATGCAATGTCAGCACTCTTCTTTATGCTTGGTTTAAGCAATTTGAATGAAGAAGTTGATGGAAAAGGTAAGGCCTTGCATTCCGCAGATATTGGTGCCTTAGTGAAATTGGCTATTGATCGAGGTGAAGAATTTTACGAAGCTTATAGTGCAATTACTTTGTACTGTCATGACGCCTTACATTCTGAGAATGATAAGTTGAACGTTGAACTTCTGGCTGACCTGATATTTGAAACCATTAATCTTTATGATTCCGTTAAAGATCAATTTTCACTTGTAGCCATTCATGACAATATGCGTCTTGTTGCACAGCAAATAGTTAATAGTCATAGTGAATTAAATAAACCGAGTAAATGAAATTTTCATGTTATTTAGTACTAAAACTTAGCAGTCTCATTCATTAGCAAATAATCGCATAAAAATATCATTGTTGTTTCATTTCTTCTGACTTTTGCCGCGTTTTTTCGCAAAATGTTTCAAATCCAAATTTCCGGTTAATTTCTCTGAAACGTAATACTGATAAAGTTTTTCGGCTTATTTTTTTCTTTTCTTATTGTTTCAGAATAATAGTCCCCCCTCAAACCACTCTTTCTAAATAGCAATTTCCTTTGAATATCCTCAAATCCGACAAGCAATAACAACTTCTGAATACGTTGCTTGTCGTGTCTCTTATATCGAAATAGAAATCATTTGAATTTTGTAATGATTGAGTCTTTACGCTTAGGCTGAAAAAATGAACGATCTACTATTTGGTGTGAGCATCGAAGAAATTGAGCGAATCACCGGCGAGAGTCAGAAAGTCATTAGGAAGTGGAAAAAAGGCACTAAGCAAATACCGGAACCAGTGCTCAGACTCTTGAAATTGTACATTACTGGCGATGTGAGTATCTTGCTGGGCGATGAATGGAAAGGATATCGTTTTTCGCATAGTCTGATTTTTGTTCCCGAGTGGCGCAATGGATTTGCACCGCATGAGATCAGAGCTTTTTTCTGGAGAAGTCAGCAGGTATCAAGCTTGCAGACTGAAGTTAGGTTATTGAAAGCTGAGCTTGATAGACGTAACCAGGAAATCGATGCGCTTGAAATCAAGGCTGATTTTTACAGGCGACAAGTTGTACTTGAGAGCCGTTTCGGTATGATTCTGGAAAGAAGTTTCTCTTAATAACGTATTATTATTGACACGGAACGAATTATCCGCGAACTTTAAGGGGCGAAATGTGTCATA
>CADEDJ010000088.1 GCA_902826055.1 uncultured Nitrosomonas sp.
CGTTGATTGCAATACTATCGGCAAACAATCTAACTTGTGCATTTAGAAAAGATTCTGTTGCACGCATATGTGAAGAACTCTTTATTAGGCACCAGCATGAATCCGCCACCAAAAAAGCCATTGAGTGTTTTCTTGAAGCGCACAAAACAAATAAGAGGTCCCCACTAATCTCCATGGGTACCAGGCCTATTATTGAGATAACCAAGCGATGATTATTGCGCAAACTTTCTTAGAATATTTGCAGCAAATTCCTCAATTTCTGGTAGATTTATCTTATTGTCGCAAAAACATCGGTTACTGTTCGCTGTTGCATATTGTATTTAGTGTAGCTAGGCGAAAACACTAACAAATGACCCTCACAATTCGATAAAAATTAGTTCATAGGAGTTTTAGATGACTGAATACATAGCCTGGTTTGACCAATTGACTATGAATGATATTGGTCTTGTCGGCGGGAAAAATGCCTCATTAGGAGAAATGATCAGTCACCTTTCGCAAGCTGGCGTTAAGATACCAACAGGTTTTGCAACGACTACGAAAGCCTATCAAGAATTTTTGACTATCAATGGATTGACTAGCCGTATCAATCAATTGTTACGCGAATTGGATGTGGATGACATCAGCGCATTGACGGGAGCAGGTCAAACAATACGCAATTGGATTCTTAGCGCTACGCTACCGGATACTTTCTTGAATGCAATCAAACAAGCTTACGAAAAACTTGTAGCCGCGGACAGTAATCAGAATAAAATTTCGTTCGCAGTACGTTCCTCTGCCACCGCTGAAGATTTAGCTGATGCTTCCTTCGCAGGCCAACAAGAAACATTACTGAATGTGTGCGGATTCGAACAAATTATTGCAGCGATCAAAGTTGTTTTTGCATCACTCTATAATGACCGGGCCATTGCTTATCGTGCTCACCATAAATTTCCACACGATAAAGTATATCTCTCAGCAGGCATTCAAAGAATGGTACGGAGCGATCTTGGTGCTAGCGGCGTAATGTTCACCCTTGATACTGAATCAGGTTTCCGCGACGTTATCTTTATTACCTCTGCATACGGTTTAGGTGAAACAATTGTACAGGGAGTTGTTAATCCTGATGAATTTTATGTTTATAAACGTGGGCTAACAACAGGAAACGATGCAGTGCTCTCCAGGCGCCTAGGTACTAAAGCCGTGGAAATGGTTTATGACGATAGCAAAAGCACTGAGGGATCGTTCACAATAACACGTGACGTAGACACTGACCGACGCATGCGTTTTTCATTATCCGATAGTCAAATTGAAAGTTTAGCGCGCCAAGCATTGATCATAGAGCAGCATTACGGCCACCCGATGGATATCGAATGGGCATTGGATGGACAAGACAAACAACTGTATATCGTTCAAGCCCGCCCAGAAACCGTCGAGAGTCGTGCCAAAACAGTTCTGGAACGCTTCAAACTAAGCAATAAAGGCAAAGTACTCATCGAAGGACGCGCCATTGGAAACAAGATTGGTCGAGGAACGGCCCGCTTAATCATGGATACTGAGCAAATGCATAAAATCCAAGCGGGCGATGTACTAGTGACCGATATGACCGATCCTGATTGGGAACCTATTATGAAACGAGCAGCTGCAATTGTTACTAACCGTGGCGGACGCACTTGCCACGCGGCCATTATCGCCAGGGAACTAGGTATTCCTGCAGTAGTCGGTTGCGGAGATGCGACGATGCTCATCAGAGACAATTCGGAAGTGACAGTTTCCTGCGCTGAAGGTGATACAGGTTTTGTATACGAAGGATTACTTCCTTTTGAGCATACTACCGCAGAAACAGGCAATCTCCCTGACTTGCCGGTCAAAATTATGATGAATGTAGGCAATCCGTCACATGCTTTCTCATTCTCACGCACACCCAATCAAGGTATTGGATTGGCACGATTGGAATTTATCATCAATAATATGATTGGTATCCATCCTATGGCGCTGCTGCAATTTGATCGCTTACCCAACGATTTAAAAAACCAAATCAGTAGACGTACCGCGGGTTATAAAAACCCTATCAGTTTTTATGTGGAAAAACTGGCAGAAGGCATTGCAACGTTAGCAGCAGCATTTTATCCAAATCCTGTAATTGTCCGCACCTCTGATTTTAAATCCAATGAATACGCCAACTTGATTGGCGGTAGTCGTTATGAACCCAACGAAGAAAATCCTATGATCGGATTTCGTGGTGTATCGCGCTACTTATCGACTGCTTTTCGCGATTGTTTTGAGCTTGAATGCAGGGCACTGCACAAAGTGCGTGATGACATGGATTTGAACAACGTCGAGATTATGCTGCCATTCTGTCGTACAGTCGAAGAAGCTGAGCAAGTCGTAGCACTGCTAGGATCGCATGGACTAGAGCGTGGCAAAAACGGCTTACGCGTAATCATGATGTGCGAAATTCCATGCAATGCCTTACTGGCTGAAGAATTTTTACAGTATTTTGATGGCTTCTCAATCGGTTCCAATGATATGACCCAACTATCGCTGGGTATCGATCGAGACTCCGCTTTAGTTGCACACCTATTCGACGAGCGTAATCCGGCTGTCAAAAAATTACTCAAAATGGCTATTGATGCCTGTCACAAACAAGGAAAATATATTGGAATCTGCGGGCAAGGACCTTCGGATTACCCTGACTTTGCAGCATGGCTTTACGAACAAGGCATCAGCAGTTTATCGCTCAATCCCGATTCGGTAATGGAAACATGGCTCTATCTTGCTAATCTGCAAAAATAATGAACAGGCAAAAACGCACCGTATTTTATTTGTCTGATCGTACTGGCATTACTGCAGAAACCTTGGGGCACAGCTTACTAACCCAGTTTGACAGCATCGAATGGGAGTTTATCAACGTACCGTTTCTGGATGATATTGACAAAGCTCGGACCGTGTTAAGGCAAATTAACCATGCAACTGAGTGTGATGGCCACCGATCATTAGTATTTAGCACTTTGCTGAATCCAGAAATTCTTGAAATCATCAAGCAAGCGAATTGCCGCATTTTTGATTTTTTTGAAACCTTTATCCGCTCAATTGAAGAAGAGTTACATCAACCATTTGCGCGCATGGCGGGCCGTTCACATGGCTTACAACACCACCTGGCCTATTTCAAACGTATCGCAGCTGTCAATTACGTATTGGCGCATGATGATGGCGTCAACCCGAAAAATTTTGCGGAAGCTGACATTGTTTTGATTGGCGTCTCTCGTTCCGGCAAAACACCCACCTGTCTCTATTTGGGACTTCAATACGGTATTGCTGCCGCAAATTATCCACTCACGCAAGACGATATGGCCACCTTGCAACTACCTCAAATACTGGAATCTGTTAAATGCAAGCTGTTTGGACTGACACTCACTCCAGCGCAACTGCACTTTATCCGCCAGGAACGCCACCCGAACAGCCAATATGCATCCCTGACACAATGCCAACAGGAAATTCATTGGCAGGAATCATTGTTTCGCTTATTTAATATTCCCTATTTGGACACAACCCATATTTCGATTGAGGAAATCAGTGCCATCATCCTGGATCGCTGTGCGTTGAAACGTCAATTATATGGTTAAGTAAAAAATAATCAGAAAAATGATAGCCATTATCCTTCGCATCCACATTAGGATCGAACCTCCAACCTGCAATACACACTCAATTTTCTGATCATCCTTAATGTCCTTTGAAATAAACTAAGCATAGCCCACCTGTCATAAATTTTATGAATTTATAACCTATTTAAATTTTTTTAATACGATGGGTTGTTAAGATCAAGTCAATTATCAGCAATATAAATTATTCTTTGCAATTAATACAATTAGATAACTCCCTGTCTATTCAGAATAATTGCCAAGGGTAATACATTTAGATTGCTGATAATTGCTGTAATGTTAAAAATTCTGAAGAAATGGCGGTTATGCCAATCTTTACACGGAAAAAAGGTAAGAATTTTTTTGAATCCCAAAGGTCGCGATCAGCAGAAACAAATCATTTTTAATCAAAACTTGGGATTGTTTAACTTAAACGAATCAATACCGACTGAAACTTTTTTAGTGTTTACGAGTGTCAGGCCAGTAGATTAATTCGTCAAACTTAACCCGCTGATGGATAAAAATGGCAACTATCAGTCAACCGCTTGTAAGGATATAAACTTCTTAGTATGGCAAGGCCTATTTGATTTACCTGTTTGACAACCTGATAAGTAGCTGAAAAGCTGACCAGCATTCATTAGGCTAATTAAATACTTTCCTGCACGGTGTAGTTGGAGAGAACCGCACAAAATCGCCATAACCTTTCAGCAGTATGCAAATGTTTTTAAAAATCAAATCTGCTCTTCCATTTTACAAAATAATAGATTTTTAAACCGCTCACATTTATTAAAGGAACCATACTATGTGCAAGAAATATCATTTTATTGTACTTTCCATTTTTTTATCTACTTCAATTTTTTTTATAACTGCAACATCAGCGAATGAAACTACAAATCCATCAATATCAACCACATCTATCGGTAAAGAAATAGCTGTTATGCGCCATTTAAAAGATGGTAATGAATTCGATATGAGTATGCATGAATTGATTAAACATGGCAGAAAACTATTTCGAGCAAATTGGACTATCGAAGAAGGTGGTGGACGTCCACTCACTAAAGGAATTGGCGATCCACTTTCTGATTCATCTTCTCCTCTGCTTTTTCCAAGGAATTTTAATAGGCTATCAGCACCTGATAGTAACTCATGCGCTGGATGCCACAACAAGCCACGTGTAGGTGGTGGAGGCGATATAGTCACCAATGTATTTATTACCGGAGAACGCTTTGATTCCATTACTTTCGATCACAGCGACACTGTGCCTCTTCGAGGCGCGGTCGATGAAGAAAGTAAATTTGTTCAACTCAATAATTTTGCAAATTTCCGCAACACGCTTGGATTATTTGGTTCCGGATATATAGAAATGCTAAGTAGGCAAATGACCACTGACTTAAGAAAAATACGCGACTCAATTTCTGCAGGCAGCAGTGCAAAATTGGAAAGCAAAGGAATCTCATTTGGTTCTCTGGCAAGAAATACTGATGGAAGCTGGGATACTA
>CADEDJ010000089.1 GCA_902826055.1 uncultured Nitrosomonas sp.
AAGTGCTGGATAGATATTTCTTGGCAAAACTTCCAGCCGCATGTACGCGATTCTCTGGATCAACCGGTAGCTTATCAGGCGGTTTATTATCGCGACAACATGTCAGCGGTCATGGCGCGCTTGCAAAGCGAATTTCCGGCGGCGTTGCAAGAACTGATCAACAAGGAAAGATTGGATGGTCCGGCGCGGATTATCAATTTTCCAACGAAACCCTAACACAAGCGCCGTTGAGGAACGTATTCGAGGCAACGCAGGTAGTTTTCAATGGCTTGTTAATCGTCATCCTTGAGTTCGGTATCCCAACCTTTTTTCTTCGCATTCTCAATAGCCTGAGTATATAACTGCATATGCCGTTGGCGTAAATCGTCCGGCAAGCGGCTTGGCAAATGAGCATAGGGTTCCCAAGCGGCGTGGACTTTTTCGTACAGAGTTTGCATTTGCGCGCTGCTCCAGCCTGCGCAGGTTTCTGTTTCCGGCAGAATGCCAAACACCCAGGCATCCCGCACAACGCGGCCTAAATGGGTCAGTCCTTCATTTTCATCCTGATTGATACCAACATAGAGTTGTTCTTTCATAGTGTAATCTCATTAGGGATAGTGTTCATGTAAAAAATTAGCTTATTTAATGAGCGGGTTCAGATTTAGCGTTAAATCGATCGAGTATATGATGTGTCATGCTTTTTGCAAGCTCTTCCTCGCCAAAAAATACCGTACCCATATTATCGTGACGCAATAATTTTGTTTCATCTTCGCTACGGGTGCGGAGCACAATTTCAATATTTGGATTCAAAGTGCGCGCAGTATCAATCATCTGTCGCACATTCAGCGGGTCAGGGGTGGCAATGACCAGCATGGCTGCATCCGTAATATGCGCTTGTATCAGCACTGAAGGTTCAGTAGCATCGCCAGATACTGCATTGATACCTTGTTTACGCAGATCCTGCACCAGTTCACGGTTTTGTTCCGCGACGATATAGGGGATATTCTGTTGATTCAGCGCATTGGCAATGCGCTGACCTACGTGACCATAACCGACCAATACAACCTGACCCTGGAGAAATTTACGTTCGGTACTCATGGGCAGTTCCGCAAATGGATCATCGCGATTTTCGTATTGTCGCGCCAACGCCGAGTGTTTTAGCATCCAGTTGCGGAAGGGGATAATGGCAGCAAATGCAATCGGATTAAAAGCAATTGAAATCAATGCTCCGGCAAGAACTAAGCTCATTCCTTCCGCAGGCATCAATCCAAGCGATAGTCCCAATCCCGCCAGAATAAAGGAAAATTCACCAATCTGCCCCAGACTGGCAGCCACTGTTAATACGGTATTGAGCGGATAGCGTAGCAACAAAACCAACAACATAGCGGCCACGGATTTTCCTACAATAATAATCGCCACAACGCCTAAAACCCGCATGGGTTCCTCGATGAGTACAGCCGGATCAAATAACATGCCGACCGAAACAAAAAACAGTACCGCAAAGGCATCGCGCAGTGGCAGAGACTCTTCGGCGGCACGATGACTGAATTTGGATTCGCGCATGACCATACCGGCAAAAAAAGCGCCCAACGCAAACGATACATTGAATAGCGCGGCTGCGCCATAAGCAATGCAGATAGCGACAGCAACAACAGCCAATGTAAACATTTCACGTGATCCGGTACGAGCGACTTGCCATAACAACCAAGGTAATACACGCCGACCGACAATAAGCATCAAGGCAATGAATGCTGAAACTAGCAACAAAGTGATTCCAACCGTATACCACAAAGGATCAGTTGTGCTTTCAGCACTGTTTGAACCTCCCAGGATAGTTGCGAATGAGGGTAATAGTACGAGGATTAGTACTGTAACCAAATCTTCGACAATCAACCAGCCGACGGCAATTCGGCCGGTCATGGTTTCCAGAAGGCCGCGCGATTCGAGCGCTTTAAGTAGTACCACAGTACTGGCGCAGGATAATGACAGCCCAAAAACCAAGCCAGCACCGAAACTCCAACCCCACCAGTTAGCCAGAATCATGCCTAGAACGGTTGCAACAGCCATTTGAACAATGGCGCCGGGTAAAGCGATCCGTTTGACTGAGAGCAGGTCATCAAGGGAAAAATGTAATCCGACACCAAACATCAGCAACATGACACCGATTTCTGATAGCTGAGATGCAATTTCAATGTCTGCGACAAATCCAGGTGTTGTTGGGCTGATTGCAATCCCAGCCAGGAGATAGCCAACCAATGCCGGAGTTTTTAGCCTTTCAGCGATAAAACCAAAAATTAAAGCCAAACCAAACCCAGCAGCAATTGTAGTAATCAGCGTAATGTTATGTTCCATTTAAATTCCAATAGATGTTATTTTTTTGTCAGTGTGATTAGTGTGGTTAAAATCGATCCCGTTCATTTGTTCAATTTTTCAGCTTTTCCGATTGTAAGTTATTTCGTAACCTCTAAAGAAGGCAATATTCACCTTGTGAATCGAGGGGCTTATAAAATTGGTTAGTTTTGTTGCACGTCTGATTGAGGTGTTTGAGTTTTTATGGAATCGAATGCTGTATCAGATACAGTGGGATTACTAAGGAGCTTTTCAAATTCTCTGCGCTCTTCCTCAATTGCTTCAAGGATCTGGCGTTTAAAATCTTCACGTGAAAATGCTTCTTCAAGCATTAATAGAAGTTTTTCAACGGTTAGTCCAATACTAATACCACCTATAATACCGCCGATAGCTGCACCGATCGCCGTGCCAAGGCCGGGAATGAATGAGCCCAATGCCATGCCCGTAGCAGCTCCAGCAGCGGCTCCGCCTAGCGCACTGACAGCTTTACCAGCAGTTACCTTAATCAGGGCTTGTGCGCCGAGCTTAATGATACCTTTACCGACCACTTTGGCCGTGATCTTGCCTGCAATTGCTCCGGTTATGGCTCCTGCAGTACCAATACTCCCTGAAATCAGCATGCGATTTTCCAGATTAACGATAACACTATGTGCGGGCGGCTCTTGAAGTGCATTCAAGGATGAGTGCTTGACGATTTCAAGCTGTAAACTATCAACGGGATGAATACGATTATCAGCCAATATCTGCTCAACTTTTTGCAAATGTTCAGCACGTAATTGCTGATTGTTTTCCAGGATATGTTCGATCGATTGCTGGACAGGGCCAAATACATTTCCTTTCATGAGGTAACTTTGTAATTTCTCTGCCATCCAGCTTTCTAAAACACCTGTTGCTAATGCAAGAATACGTTCGTATTCTCCTGGTAGACTGTAGTACCAGTCGAGATAATCATCAACATTTTCAGACATTTGCAAAAAACCGGTTGCGGTGGTTTCGCGCAGTTTCTCAAGTGATGTTTCCAATTTGTTGAGGCTAGCTAAATAGGCGTGCTCAATTTGCTCAGCCGTTCCCGGTTTATAGTACTCCTCTCCAATCATTTCCACTTTCTCAACGACAATTTGCTGGGAAATATGGATTTCTTGGACGGTATCCGGATTGGAGCGTAACCAAGCATCTACATATACTGTTGAAGGCACATAAATAAAGAAGACAAAAAATGTTGTGAATGCCGAAGTAATCGCCCATGCCCACGGTGAAACAGCAGGAGGTTGATCACTATCTTGAATAGGAGCAAAAACGCGACGAT
Source organism: uncultured Nitrosomonas sp. (assembly GCA_902826055.1). Lineage (GTDB taxonomy): Bacteria > Pseudomonadota > Gammaproteobacteria > Burkholderiales > Nitrosomonadaceae > Nitrosomonas. The sequence continues at coordinate 3,635 of CADEDJ010000089.1, forward strand.
ATTCGGACATTGGTACCATAAAGGTGGAAATTCCTAATGCTATATGATAAAAAAACACTAAGCTGCCTAGAAAAATAGCACCCAAATAAAAAATATCGTTGAATGAATGCAAATTGCCAAGCGCATAACGTTTTACTCCCTCAATGAAGCCTAATAACCGGCCAGTCTCAAGGATTAGAATGCTGTTAGAAGTGCCACTCAATTTTTGACTTTCTGCCGTGACTGCTTCTGTCAATGAAGAGTACAGGCGATTAGTATCAGTGGGATTGACGAATATCACAAAAAACACCGCCATCACCAACGCCGTTATCCAGCGTGACCAAGCGAGAGATTTATGGACTGCAATGTAAGGTTTATATTCACGCGCGGCAATAGGGAAAAAAATTGTATAAATGAAAGCAAAAACTGGAATGGCGGCAAAGAATGTGATCCATTCCTGCTTTTCAGCGGAGCCGAGATAAAATAGCAGCAAAAAAGCAAAAGCTACCGACCATAGCAGCCACCAGATATAAGCCAGAATCCGTCGTGTAAAAAACCAATGCAGGATACCTAGCTTTTTGAACTGATTGGAAAGATAAATCCTCTGGATAGTTACTGCATAAATGGCAGCAAAATATATAGGCAATCCAAATAAAAAAGTCACTAACAGCGCAAACCACAATTGTTGATCAGGGACCAAGCGTCCAAAGTAATAAGCAAAGCCTAGCCAACTTGCAGAAAATGCCAAATAACCAAGTGCTTTTATAAAATTGAAATTTTTAAGCGCGACTAGCACGGCACTGATTCCTCAACGACTCGAAACACCACATTTAAACGGTATGCGGAATACTGATAGTAAACGTTATCTCGCTAGTGACTGTCAAGCTATTGCTGCAAGGGTTTTGGTTTCTCTGCGTGGATTGTTTTGTGTAAGTGATCGCATTAGCGAATAGACCAACGTCGTACACGCGAAGTTTTGCTCTCAAGGAACTACTGCTATGGATTTTCTAGCGAATGGTAAAACTAAAACATCCGCTTGATAGCTTTATGAACAAATGGCTAAATTTAGGGCAACTTTTGTCGCAGCAGAAAAAAGCCGGCACAACCCATATAGTTTGGGTTGTGCCAATGTGTTAGGATCTATCAAAAAATAAGCTAATGTGAGCACACTCAACGAGTAGCTGGTTTAGGCGCTGGCGCAGTTTTTGATGGCGGTGCCGTTGCAGGACCATCATCAGGCGATGCTTCCGGAGGTTGCGTTTCTGTGGGTTTCACATCGGTAGTAGCATCAGGGAGTGGGGTAGCCGATGCCTCTGTCTCAGGCTTGGCTGCTTCGACTGTTACTGCCGCTGGTTTGGCTTCTCCATCGGCCTTTGTTTCGCTGTGATTCGTTACAAATCGATTTCTGAATTCTGTTAGGGTGTCTTTGTGGATGTAACCGCTATGCCAGAGATAAGCAATAGTGCCTAACAAGAGC
>CADEDJ010000090.1 GCA_902826055.1 uncultured Nitrosomonas sp.
ACAGGAAGTGGTTTGCTTAAGAAATAACCCTGAACCTCGTTACAGCACTTATTTTTTAGAAAATCCAGTTGTACATCAGTTTCTACACCTTCTGCAGTTACCTTCATATTCATGCTGCCAGCCATCGCTATGATTGCAGCGGCAATGGCGCCATTATCTGAATTTTGTTCTAGATTTCTCACGAATGCTTGGTCAATTTTTAATCTGTCAATTGGAAAGTTCATTAACCGACTCAAACTTGAATAGCCTGTTCCAAAGTCGTCGATGGCTAATTGCACACCTACTTTTTTTAGCTGTTCTAGAATCTCAATAACCAAATCTACATCGTTAATTAATGCGCTTTCTGTAAGTTCTAATTCGAGGATTTTAGGGTCAAGGCCAGTTTCTTCCAATATTGCTCCAACCAGTGCAGGAAAGCCTCTATGAAGAAGCTGAACTGCTGAAACATTCACTGCTATGCGATCCAGTGGAACACCACGATTACACCAGGCATTGGCTTGATTGCATGCTTCGCGTAAGACCCATTCACCAATATGGATAATTAATCCAGTTTCTTCCGCTAATGGAATAAATTCGGCTGGAGAAATAGATCCTAATTCTTTGTTTTTCCACCTTAATAAAACTTCTAAACCATTGAAGCTTCCTTTGCTGATGTCCAGTTGTGGTTGATAATGAAGTTCAAATTCACTCCGTTCAATGGCCTTTCTAAGATGATTTTCCATTGTAAGTTTTCGCAATGCCATTTCCATCATATAGTTTGAAAAATAGCAGTACATATTACCGCCAGAGCGTTTGGCATAATACATGGCTAAGTCAGCGTTCTTTAATAAATCTTCAGCAGTTTGTCCATCGTCGGGGTAAATAGCGATACCGATACTTGTTGTAGTGGTGAGTTCATGTTCACCAAAAACAAGCGGTTGAGTTAAATTAACTCGAATACGTTCTGCTACAATTGCTGCATCCTCATTACGTTCGATTAATGATAGTAATGCAGTAAATTCGTCACCTCCCAAACGTGCCAGTGAAATGCTATTTTGATTGATTCCAGTCTGCATGACTGCATCACTGGTTCGAATGCTTTTACGTAGGCGTTCACTTGTTGCTTGTAGTACCAAATCCCCAAGATGGTGGCCTAATGTGTCATTGATGCGTTTAAAGCCATCAAGGTCTAAGAACAGTACACCTAATTTCAAATTTTTGCGCTGCGCTAAGGCAATCATTTGTTGTAAATTTTCTTGAAAGAAGTGGCGATTAGGGAGCTCAGTTAGATCATCAAAGTAAGCCATATGATGTAAACGTTGCTCACTTTGTAGTAGCTGTTGAGTTGTATAACTTCCCTTAAGCATATATCTAACTCTATGGCTGAGTAGGGCGATATTGATTGGTTTTGTAATAAAGTCAGTTGCGCCGACTTCATAGGCACGATTAATGGATTCTAGATCTTCTAATCCAGTCATCATGAGAATAGGGATATGCCTTCCTTCCGGAAGATTGCGTATTTCTGAACACGTAGCATACCCATCCATCCCTAAAGGCATCATAACATCAAGTAAAATTGCATCCACTTTCTTTTCTTTGAAGAATCGCAATCCCTCTTCGCCGCTTGCAGCTTCAATCGTGTTTAAATGTGCTGCTTGCAGAGTTTTGCTGACTAGTAGTCGAATAAGCGGATCATCGTCGATAATAATGACGGTAGATTGTTGTGACATGTCAGCACATTCCGGTTTCGACTGCGGATGAATCAAGATAGGCTTCTAACATAGCGCATGTTTGTGCAAATTTTTGTTGAATAGCAATTAAAGCTTGGCCTGAGGTATCATAGTTTTGGTCGCGCGCCTCGTTTTCAACATTTCGGCAAAGTTCAGCCAAACTGTGCGCACCTACCTGGCTGCTGCTAGATTTCAAGGTGTGCGATGCCATGCGAATGGCTTTTAAGTCTCCTATACTCCATGCGTGTTCTAGCGCTTGCACAAGTTTACCGGCATTATCTAAATATGTCTTAATGACCTGTCTAAGTAATTCTTTGCCATAATCTGCCTCTAGAGAACGGATACATGCTAATGCATCTGGGTCAATCTCTAACTCATTAATTTGTATTTCCTCAGACATGGGATTATTAACACCGGCTTTGGGTGAATTATGTAACCATGATTGCAGCATGAGTAATAAATCTTTTGCTTTAATAGGCTTGCTAAGGTAATCATCCATACCTACCGCCAAGCATTTTTCTCGATCACCTTCAATTGCATTGGCGGTTAGTGCAATGATAGGAAAATAGGGAATTTGACCGATTTTTTGGCAGCGTCGTATTTCGCCGGTTGCTTCATAACCATCCATTTCTGGCATCATACAATCCATTAACACCAAATCATAAGTTTTACGTTTTACTGCTTCAATAGCTTCTAAGCCATTGTGAGCCACTTCGACAGAGCAGCCGAGGTTGCGTAACATTCCGATGGCGACCTCCTGATTCACAGGATTATCTTCAGCCAGTAAAAGATGAACATTTAATGAGTGGGATGCCGCAACAATAACATCCGGATTGAAAGTCTCTTTCGCAGGGTCACTAGTTTTTCCTATACTTGATATTCGTGCCTTCAAGAAGCATTGATACAGATCTTTTTTTCGAATAGGTTTAGTCATATAAACGATAAATCCGGTTTTTTTGGCTTCAGCCGCTTCATCCTTGAAATGCGTCGAAGTCAGCATAATTAATGGTATTTTTGCGATTGCTGGATCAGCCTTAATCTGCTGTCCCAACTCTAATCCATTCATATTGGCCATTTTCATATCAATAAGTGCAAGATCATAGGCTTTATGATTTGCAGCTGCTTCTTTTAATTTCTCAAGAGCTTTTGTGCCACTAGGAACAGTGTCAACTTGCATATCCCAAGATTGCGCATAAGTGCTTAAAATATCACGACTGGTGCAATTGTCTTCAACAATTAAGAGCTTAATTCCAGTCAATTCTGAAGCAATAGCTTTTAGGCTTTTGGATTCAGTGTACTCTCCTCCAACAAGAAGTGGTAAAGCAAATGAAAAAGTAGCTCCTTCACCAATCCGACTTTTGACAGTTATTCCTCGACCACCCATCAATTCAACTAGTTGCTTCGATATGGCTAAACCTAACCCTGTGCCACCATACTTGCGAGTAGTCGATCCATCTGCCTGTGAAAAAGCCTGAAATAGGCGTGGTAGTATGGCATCGCTAATGCCAATGCCGGTATCACTTACATTAAAGCGCACCCAGATTGTTTTTTGAATGTTTTGAGTTTCTATTTGATTATTTAGATTGTTTTCTAGATTAACATCAACTATTACTTCTCCTACTTCAGTAAATTTAATTGCGTTACCTATCAGATTTCCAAGTACTTGCTTTATTCTTGTTGGATCACCCTTGACCCATTCCGTTACGTTGGGTGCGATGCGATAGTTTAATTCAAGCTGCTTACCATGTGCTCGTTCTGAAAATAATTCAATAACATCTTCTATTGACTTATGTAAATCAAAATCAATGTGCTCTAATTCAAAGCGGCCGGCTTCAATTTTAGAAAAATCAAGAATATCGTTAATAATTGATAGTAATGATTCTCCAGAATTATGCAGTATGTTAATAAGATGAAGCTGTCTTGCATTCAAGGGTGTATCTAATAATAGCTCTGCCATTCCCAATACGCCATTCATCGGGGTGCGGATTTCATGACTCATAGCTGCAAGAAACTGTGACTTGGCTTGATTGGCTGCTTCAGCAGCTTCTTTTGCGTGCCTTAGCTCAACAGTGCGTGCTTCAATTTTTTGCTCAAGATCACTATGATATTGTACAAGCTCCTGATCGCGCAGTTGTATCTGCTCAAGCATGCTATTAAAAGCATCAACTAAAGCGCCTACCTCATCATTATCACTGTGCCTTGTTACGCGAAATGAATAGTGTCTCGAATGTGAGACTTTTTGTGCAGTGGTTGATAAATCATAGATTGGCTGTATTACTTTTGATGCCAAACGACGTGCCAAGAAGGTGGCTGATAGAAAAGCAATTAGAAGGGATACAGCAGAAATAATAAGATTTAATCCTAGTTGTGCCCACATTGTTCCCAATGCATACCGAATCTCTAAACTACCTACTCGTTCCTCTCCTGCCATTACTGGTTGAATAATATACATATCTTGAAAAGGCAACCAAACTGGAAGCCAAATTTGCTCATCACTACTATAACTAGCAATTTCATGGCCATCCGGAGTCTTTAAGAATGCCTTTGAGATAGAGGGAATTTGGCGCAGTGAATTCAGTGTTTCTAGGGCACTTTTGTTATCTAAGAATGCTAGCGAAGCTTGAGAATTATTTGCGGTTACTCGTGCTAAACCATTTAATTGTTCTTCTGCTGTGTTGAGTGAGGTTCTCACTTCATTAATTGCCAGTAAGATAAAAACCAATAGCATCGAACAAGCTAGGCTGATGAAAATAATCATCAATAATTTGTCTGCAATAGAGCGATTATTACCAGATGTGTTTTTTATCATTGGCTTATAGTTGGATTGTTAGATTCTTCTCAAAGGTATAATCTGTGTCAAGAAATTCCTACATAGCACTGATCAAATTATCGACTTATTCTCACTAATCTTGAGCTGCTTGAGAATACGCTATAGATTTTCTTTTCTCAATAAAATAAAGTTGATATTTGTTCGGAGATTCATTAGGTTACCATCCACTATTTTGCAAGTCTTGAAAGAACCAGGAAAGAAATAAACAATCAATAACTATTTTGCTGATTGTAACTAGTCGTCCCTGAAAAAGGATCGAACAATGGTTTTTTCTTGAAATTGAGTCTAAAACCTCGATTGTTTATGAAGAATAAGGCTCTGTAGCAATCAATTGTTGAATTGAGAGTCAAATGTGTATCGGAAT
>CADEDJ010000091.1 GCA_902826055.1 uncultured Nitrosomonas sp.
AAGGAAATGTTTCCTGCCCAATTATTGCATCACTGCAAGCAGACTGAGCCAAGGTGGCAGAAGATTAACCAGGGTTAACGCTGATTTTCTCATCTTTTTTCAAATCCACTTCAATCTGAAATAATCAAGATCGTGATCAATATTTTGAGAGTATTGACAGTAAATTATATTTCCATTATATTGGAAATATGGAAATTAATATTGCTATAAAAGCGCTAACCGCACTAGCTCATGAAACTCGTTTGACGATATTTCGAGTGCTGGTTCAGGCTGGTGAATCAGGAGTTGCAGCGGGTCAACTTGCAAAGGAATTAAATATTCCGAATGCAACCCTCTCTTTTCATCTAAAAGAACTGAACAATGCAGAATTGGTATCTGCTCGGCAGGAAGGTCGTTTTATCTATTACTCAGCTAATTTTGAGACCATGAATGCTCTTTTGGGCTATCTCACTGAAAATTGCTGCTCCGGAGTACCTTGCAGTCCAGTTGATGCTTGCTGTGATGAAAAGATTAACTAAAACTAATTTTCTCTTTCATTTCATTTAATTAAGGAGGTAATACGATGAAACGCTTTCATGTTCATATGTCCGTCGAAAATTTGCAAGATAATATTCGATTTTACTCTGCCCTATTTGGCGTTGAACCCACAGTAACTAAAACTGAGTACGCTAAATGGATGTTGGATGATCCGTATATCAATTTCGCAATATCGGCTACCGGTGCAAAGGTAGGATTAGATCATGTGGGAATTCAAGTTGATTCGGACGAAGAATTAAACGAAATGAATGATCGTTTGGTTCGTGCTGAGGTACCTGCTTCGGAACAAAAAAACGCGGAATGTTGTTATGCCGCATCTAATAAATATTGGACGGTTGACCCGCAAGGCATCGCATGGGAAGCGTTTCATTCACTAAAGACTATCCCAATGTTTGGGAAGGATACCTCGATCCCTGCTAAATCTGAATCTTGCTGTGCAGGTTGATTATGAACGTACTATTTCTTTGTACCGGAAATTCCTGCCGTTCTATTCTTGCTGAAGCAACTTTCAATCATATTGCTCCCAAAGGTTGGCATGCAATGAGCGCAGGAAGTAAGTCTACCGGTCAAGTTCACCCTCGGTCACTTGCTTTGCTAGAACGCGAAGGTATTTCAACTGAGGGATTATTCAGCAAATCTTGGGAAAATTTACCGGAAACTCCAGATATCGTGATTACTGTTTGTGGGAATGCCGATAAGGAAACTTGCCCAGTTTATCTTGGTTCCGCTTTGCGTACTCATTGGGGTGTTGCTGATCCAGCAAAAGCAACTGGAACAGAAGAAGAGATTAATGCAGCTTTCGAGCGAGCTTATCGCATATTGCGAGCGCGAATAGAGTTTTTCTTTGCATCATCAATAGAAGAGTTAATTCAAAATAAATCTCCCTCTTTACAGCGGAGACTGGACAACATAGGCGTTCTAAGATTCTAACCATCGCTTATAAGGCGATATCTTCAAATCAAAAACACTGCTTCAAAGGGAATATTTCGTATGCTGATTGCCATACTAATTTTCGTATTCACACTTGTATTAGTCATTTGGCAGCCTCGCGGGCTGGGTATTGGTTGGAGCGCTATGATGGGTGCTTCTGCAGCATTGACTCTCGGTGTGGTACATCTTAGCGATATTCTTACCGTTTGGAATATTGTCTGGAATGCGACTGCTGCGTTTATTGCGATCATTATTATCAGTCTATTACTTGACGAAGCAGGATTCTTTGAATGGGCTGCGTTGCATGTGGCTCGTTGGGGCGACGGTAATGGACATTTATTGTTCGCGTTTATTGTAGTGCTTGGCGCAGCTGTGTCGGCGCTGTTCGCTAACGATGGTGCAGCTTTGATATTAACTCCAATCGTGATGGCGATGTTATTAGCGCTTGGGTTTAGTCCGGCTGCTACTCTTGCCTTCGTAATGGCTGCGGGTTTTATCGCTGATACGGCCAGTTTGCCATTTGTGGTCTCTAATTTAGTCAATATCGTATCGGCTGACTTTTTTAAGATTGGATTTGCCGAGTATGCTGCGGTGATGGTTCCGGTTAATATTGTTTCAGTAGTGGGCAGTTTGGGGGTACTTTACCTCTGGTTTCGCCATAGTATTCCGGCACACTATCACGTAAGCAAACTTAAGGCACCAAGTGAAGCAATCCGAGATTTGGCAACATTTCGCTCGGGTTGGGTGGTACTTGTATTGTTACTTATCGGCTTTTTTGGTCTCGAGCCTTTTGGAGTACCAATCAGCTTGGTGGCCGCCATCGGTGCGTTAATCCTTCTTGCGGTAGCTGCGCGCGGTCATATAATTAGTACTCGTAAGGTATTACGCGAGGCACCTTGGCAGATCGTCATTTTTTCACTCGGGATGTATTTAGTCGTATATGGTTTACGTAATGAAGGTTTGACCGAATACCTTTCAAGCCTTCTTGATAATTTCGCTAGTTACGGCTTGTGGGGTGCCACGCTTGGCACCGGCTTTTTAGCTGCTTTTCTTTCATCCATCATGAACAATATGCCGACTGTATTAATCGGCGCGTTATCGGTCGATGCAACCAGCTCAACAGGTGCGATAAAGGAAGCTATGGTTTATGCCAATGTTATTGGCTGTGATCTGGGGCCAAAGATTACTCCAATTGGCAGCTTAGCAACCTTGCTCTGGTTGCATGTGCTCGCGCGGAAAAATATGGTCATCACTTGGAGGTATTACTTTACAGTGGGAATCGTGCTGACTGTGCCCGTACTACTTCTAACGCTCAGCAGCCTCGCTCTGTGGCTTAGCATTAAATGAATCTCGCATAGAGTTTTGAGAAGATAGCTAAATAAATATTATTCAAGTTTCATCAGCAAGCAATCATAAATATAAACCAGCCTCGCAATATGCGAAGGTCTTGAAAGCCCTTAATGACTTAAAAATCATCTATACTCAAGCAAATAAGAATGTAATTAAAAAAACAAACATCAGGACAATTAGAGTATGAAGGTTTTTTTGCTATATGTGGCAACAGCAATCGCAGAAATCATCGGATGTTATTTACCATATCTATGGTTAAAAGAAGATCGATCAATCTGGTTGTTAGTACCCGCAGCCTTCAGTCTGGCTGCATTCGCGTGGTTACTTACAATGCATGAAACCGCAGCCGGTCGAGTATATGCGGCGTATGGTGGAGTTTATATCGGTATGGCTATTTTATGGCTATGGACTGTTGATGGAATACGTCCAACCCAATGGGATGTGGCTGGTGCCCTAGTGGCTCTCGCTGGCATGGGTATTATCATGTTCCAACCTCGTTAATTCTGTTCAGCAATACGGGAATGTGGTGGAAATGGATGTCAGATTAAAGCTATAGAATTGATGTGACCTGCGACGGGAACATTACCGCCCTCAAACCGTAAACTATTTCTCTTTGAGAAATATTGAGCCTCTGTAAGATTCCCTGCTAAAGTGATTTGAAACTATCATGCGTGCCTACGAGCTCGCGCCTCCGCCTCGTCGTTCCTCCTCGTTGTCGTACTCGCAAACATCGGCACGCATGCACTAAACCTTTTTAGTAGGCTAGCTGTATTGAATGGCCAGCTCACAGGTTTGTCGATCAATGAGCAAACGTTCATAGATTGAACCGTAACAGGCACAAGACTAGTACTCTTCATACATGCCTTGACCTGTGACCAGTCAATGCGATCAGTGAGTATCTGGATAGAATCGGAAACGGCTGTACTTTGAACTACAATCGGAGCGGAATTGCTGACAGGTGAAACACCTAGTGTTTGCAGTTAGTTGTTTTTAGATCAATTGTCAACTTATCTTCTTCCCCTACTTCGGTTTTCAAGTGATCCGGAACTTCAGTTTTATTGAAAACTCGCTGGTAAGCGTAAAAAGAAATTGCAATGGTATAAACAATTGAGAGGACAAAGAAGGACACAACACGAGGAATGCGAGCTTCGGGGACAATGTTCTGTGTTGTTGAGTGATAAAGTCCGAATGCTTCTTTTGGAAGCTTGTAAGGACGCGATACAGCAACACGGCGAGCATTGCCGGCTGCGGTATTAACACGATATTCAGACCATTCATAAAGCGTGCGGCCAGACCAACGGGGAATGATGCGCTGTCAATTATGGAATTTTAACAGTCTAAAAGCGACAAATAGAATTGCATAATATCGAGGAAAAACTTAATATTGAACCTTAAACGTTGGGCTATCTTCTGGTCTGGTTTTGCGATGGTCGTAAATTCTGGTAGTAGCAATATTGGCATGACCTAACCATTCCTGCACTTTGGCGATATCGGCTTGATGATCTAAAGCATTGGTAGCTGCCGTTGCACGTAATGAATGTGCACCGATTTTAAAGCCCAGCATTTCAGAGTATTTCTGTACCAATTTATAAATACCATCTGGCGTAATCGGTTTTTGTGATTCCTTAATTCGGTTATTACTGATTGAACGAAATAATGCGCCAGTATCTTCATGACCATGCCCAGCAACATCGAGATAATCATGAATTAAGCCGCTAACTGCAGGATGCAGCGGTACATAACGAGTCTTTCCTCCTTTTCCAGAAATCTTTATATGGGGTACCCCGCGCCGCTCCTGCTTAAAATCCTTTACTTTTAACCGGCACAACTCATCACGCCGCAATGCGTGATAGAGCAGGGTGGCCAATATTGCACGATCACGCTTGCCTTTCAATGAGCTACCATCCGGTACTTCAAGCAATTTGCGTGCCTGATGATCGCCGATTGCCGGCGTTTTACCTTCATAACTCTCCACTGCAGGACGTTTTACACCCTTGACTGGATTAT
>CADEDJ010000092.1 GCA_902826055.1 uncultured Nitrosomonas sp.
AGGATAGCGATGATGTGTCTGGGTGTTAATGTGGAAGGGTTGGAGGCTTACCGTTGTCTTATATAGATCCAACATCCAATCAAAGCGTGCTGGATCAGGTAGTGCAGAAATTTGGTGGAAAAGTTAGGTCATGGAAGAACATTATTCAAGCTGCTGCAGAGCGTTTATTCTGGACGCTAGTTTTGATTTCCATGGTATGGACTTTTGGCATGATGCTGTTACGCAAAGCGGATATAGCTGATTTTTTCGCGGAGTTTACTCGCTTTATTATTTTTGCAGGACTGTACTTCTGGCTGCTTACCAACGCAGTTTCAGGACACAATATCGCCGGTACAATCATCTTGTCGATGGAAGATCTGGGAAGAACTGCAGCAGGATTACCTCAAGGCGCAAGTCATTCCAGCGTCATAGATACCGGTGTTTTGATCTGGACTCAGGCCACAAATAATCTCACCTTGCTGCAACCTGCAGATAGTTTAATAGCGATGATTATCTCGCTGATTATCCTAATTGTCTTGGCTGTCATTGCGGTCAATATGCTGCTGTTGCTGATTTCTTCCTGGGTACTGATGTATGCGGGAATATTTTTTCTGGGATTCGGTGGGGCTCGCTGGACAACGGATGTTGCCATCAATTACTTCAAAACGGTTTTGAGTATTGGCATTCAGTTATTTGTAATGCTCTTGATTGTCGGGATTGGTAGCGATCCATTGACCAGTTTTTACACCAAGATGGGCAAAAACGTGCTCAATTACGAAGAATTGGCCGTGATGTTGATTTTTTCGATTGCGTTTTTTGTGCTGATATCCAAGTTGCCGCCATTACTGGCCGGCATCATAACCGGTAGTTCCATAGGATCGAATAGTGGAATTGGTGGTTATAGTGGGGGCAATTTCTTAGCAGGGGCGGGAACTGCGGCAGCGGTTGCGTCTTATGGTGGGTCACTGGTTGCCGCTCGGGTTGCAGCGGCTACATCTTCACGAGATGGAACAGAAGCTTTGCGAAATGCCATAGAGAGAGGCCAGGCATATGAGGCAGCAAGAGGAGGAAATAATTCGGGTGGAAGAGATTTATGATGGATTTGCCGCCGGACATGCAGGAGCGCGTGGTTTGTTCAATAGCTGCTGCTATCAAGTATGAAATACCTGCCAATATCCTGCTCGCCATTGCTGAGAAGGAGGGTGGAAAGCCAGGGCAGTGGGTGCGAAACAGTAACGGCACGCACGATGTCGGTTCGATGCAGTTCAATACTTCATACCTAAAAGATTTATCCAAATACGGCATTAAACCTGATCATGTGACAGCCGCAGGTTGTTATGCTTTCGACTTGGCCGCTTGGCGTATACGGCTACATATCAAGAATGATCAAGGGGATGTTTGGACGAGGGCGGCGAATTATCATTCGCGTACTCCAAAATATAACGAGAAGTATCGAGCTGATTTGATGACCAAGGCCGTTAAGTGGGCGGATTGGCTGGAGAAGAGGGATTGATGATATTGAGGTGAGGTGAATCTGAAGACCATTAGATTGCTTTTTATTGGGTGGAAGATCACGTAATCCGAATTATTTTGGTGTAATAAAACAATAATAGGCAGTTTTTTAGAAATTCTGTCACTATTTCAAGGGCAGTTGAACTGCGTCAATTTGTCACATTGACAGTGTTGATTTGTCATATAGACTCTTTATAAATCATATAAATATATTTATATGATTTAATCTTCCTAATACTACTAACAAGAGGAAAATGGCATGATCAACAATAAACAATTAATAATCAAACGATACTATTGCTTAAGTTTAACAATATTTTTTCTGAGTTTTTTCTTAATTTCCAGTCAATTACTTGCAGCAGATATATCTCAGGATGATGAAGATATTCAAAAATTAGTGTCATTTCCTTCCACTGGTACAAGAATTGTAGAAGATTCTTATGTTGTAACTTTTAAAGAAAGAAACGATTTTGAGCACCCAGTTATTGCTTTACCAAACCCTGCAAAGAAAGGTGAAGTGTCTATCGGAAAACCCACCTCCGGACAAAGCGAACAAGAAATTGCATCAGCCTTAAATCTGAAAGGAAAGATTATTTCAATTCTTGAAGTAAATAATGCAATTATTGTTCAAATGAGCGCAAAGGAAGCCCATAGGCTACTTAACGATGAGCGTGTATTAAGTGTTGAACCATCTATGGAAGGCTCATGGACAGCAACTCAAAACAATCCTGGATGGGCGCTTGATCGCTTTGATGAAATATCGCCACTTTTAGATAATACTTATAGCTATACCCTTAACGGTGCAGGTAGAACTATTTATATCCTGGATTCAGGATTAACTTTAGCCAATGCAACTGTGGCTGCAGAATTTGGAGGTCGCGCTTCCGTTTTGTGGGACATGAATGGTGGAAATGGTGCAGATTTTATTGGGCATGGGACAATGGTAGCCAGCGCTGCTGCAGGAAGCACGAGAGGAGTAGCTAAAGGAGCGACTGTTGTCGTCGGAAAAATTGCAAACAATGCGACAAATGCTCCATCAATCGACGCCATCATAACTGCATTGGATTGGCTTGCAGCTAATGCCCCTCGTGGCAGCATCGTGAATATTAGTGTGGGTTATCAAACAAGTAACCCAATAAATTGCAATACATCTCTAATTTATACCCCTTGGGAAAATGCCATCAAGAACGCCCATAATGCTGGCATTATTGTAGTAGTGTCCGCAGGGAATGATGGGTGTAATACAGCAAACTATACACCTACCCGTATAGCGGAAGCCTTTGTTGTCGGAGCAACAAACAATGCTCTCATCTCTTCTGGGAAAGATGCAAAGGCCAGCTTCTCAAGAACAGGATTCAATATATCAACTTTCGCGCCAGGGCAAGCAGTTAATTTAATTAATCAGAGTGGTGCTCCTGTTTCTGCTAATGGAACCTCATTTTCAGCACCGTATATGGCAGGGGTTTTTGCTATAGCGTGTCAAGCTGCAGGCACTTTGTGTAATACAGCTCCAACTGCAGCATCTCTTTATACAGCGCTAAGAAATACTGGAACAATCGGTACAGTGACTAATACAAATGGCACAGCACTTACTGGAGCAACTTCCCGTTTCATTCGTCAGCAATGGTAATACTTTGGAGATAATATAATGTATTTATTAAAGAATTTTCTTATAGGATTCTCGGTCTTATTTTTTTCTATGGGTTTTGCATTTTCTCAGGAAGCAGTTAAAGACACTTACATCATCTTGTTCCAAGAGAATGCCGGATTAATCGATCCACCCAATCCTGAAAATGCTGGTAAGGTTCCGGTGGGGCAGCCAACTTCTGGGCAAAGCAAGGAAGAGCTGACTGCAACGCTGGGATTGAATGGTGAGATTATTACCATTCTGGAAGTCAATAATGGCATCATTGTTAGAATGAATGAGCAGGAAGCTCAGAAATGGCGTAATGATGGGCGTGTTAAATTGGTGGAACAGGATTCTGGAATGGCCACGTTTGATGCCACATTTGAGAATCAAGATGAGTATCCAGTCTATCGTAATGGTGCCTTGACGGTGCCTCGAGTCGATACAGATGAGCAGGCTGGGTTATTCCAAGGTGGGGTATTTCAGTATGATGCTTCAATTGACGCTTGGCGGTTACAAAATTACCAAGTCGCACCCGTGACAGATATTTTTCTGGTAGAAAGTAACAAGGTAGAACTAATCATCAGTGAAACATTGCCTACCCAAGTGTTTTTAAAAGTGAATGGTAGTTTTGCAGATAGCTGCCAAAAGCTTGGCAGGATTAATCATCGTTTGCAAGACAATCGCTTTGAAGTAGTCATCAGTATTGTAAGCTCAGTTCCTGACGATGGGTCTCAAGGTTGCTTTCCGGTCGTGACTCCGTTTGAGAAAGTGATTCCCTTGCCTGTCTATGGCTTGTCTGCTGGTATATACAATTACATGGTCAATAGCAAAATAACTGGCAATTTTGAACTGAAGAATGACAATAATTTATAGACTTTAGATGATATACCTGTAAGTACTCCACTAAAAAGCTTCCGATAGAATCGGAGGCTTTTTTTCTTCTTAATTTATATTTCACCATGAAGTTAGCTGTGAACTTCTAATCTTAAAGCCCTGAAAGGTTGTGAACATCAGCGTGTGGAGGGGGGGCAATTTTCTCACGACGATCAAGTAATCCCATAGATAATATTCTATCAATGGATCGATCAGCAAATAGTACCATGAAACAGTGGGTTATTCTGATAAGATAGAGATTTCAGTTATCTTTCTGCTTCAGATGCGCTTTTATCATGTGCGGCGGCATTCAATACCACGAACATAAGATTTATTTTCCTCAACCGGAAGCAAAATTACCGGTGAAACTGCGGGGAGGAGGGGTTACGTGGGTTACCTGGGGCAGGCGTCAGAAAGAGGGATCAAGGATGGCGATAATCTATTAAATTAAGGAAGCTCTGAAGAAGGAAGAAAGTGAAGGTCAGGAACGGCGAATTAAAAGAAAGGCGCTGTTTACACGTAGTAAATGAGCATTTCGAGCTTAATTTAACGTATCCTGACCAAGTTTCGAGTACCGTAGCTTTCTCAGAGGTTCTTAAACAACCTAAAATTAAGATCCTGTCGTTACTTCAATTTCACAAATTTCATCGGCATTATTCGTGCCTCCACATTCACCAAATTTATTATCTTTGGTTAAAGTAAACGTACCTGAATTTCCACCGTTGATACTATATTGGTAATCTCCAGCACTTAATGGAATTTATACAAACCAGCATTCATCGCCTAAATTTAATTACGGCTCACTCTCT
>CADEDJ010000093.1 GCA_902826055.1 uncultured Nitrosomonas sp.
TTTTCAACGTTGATTTCACCCTTTCCCTGGTAATTTTTGCATGTTGATTAACAGCTCGCCTTTTTTGAGGCTGCTGGATATAACGATGTTCCCTATGGGAAGGCATATATTGAAGCTGGCTTGCCAGTAAACTTCCAGCATCCTGTCAGTGGAAAAACAGCTTTGCATGAGACTTGTGCACATGCTGTCCATCCTGATTTTGCCTATATGTTATTAGAAGTTGAAGACTGTGATTTTTTATTACAAGACAAGAGAGGCCGCCTGGCTTATCAATGCGCGTATGAGTTTGGTCGCAGTGTTGATTTGGCTGTTGAAATTAGAAAAAAGACTCTTCAGCAAGCATCAGCGAGAAACGTCAAGGTAAGTTTTGATTTTGAGGTGGGAGATCATTGGGACAGATTATCCCAGGATTGATTTATTGCTCTTGCAAGACAAAAAGTTGGAATTAAAAATAGCTCCAGATACAGAAGCTTACTGGCTGGGATTTTTCATCTTACTCATTTCATCGACGAACTCCTCGCAGCTTAGCCGAAGACCATTATATAAATATCGTGCTTCTTCATCAGCAACCTTATTGAATTGTTCGTAAAGATTCTGAGTTCTCTGGGGTACAGAAGGGTGTGTATCCCCGGAAGCGGAAATGATTCCAAGTGCTTCAAGTGCTTGCAAATAGATCATTGCGATTACCGGAGCACCCAGCATATTCGGTGGGATTTTCAGAAATTCCAGCTGTTCAAACTGATGACTTACACGTTTTAAATACTGAAATCCTTGTGTGTCTGCATCTAACTCCTGCTGTTTATGCGGAATTTCATAAAGATGTCCAAGATTATGATGAGCCAGTTCGTGGCAAAGTATAAAGCCAAACATGCACATTGTTAGTAAATTGGCAATTGGCAGTATTTCTACATACTTCATTATGAATGGTTTCATCTTTTTACGTATTGTTTCATGTGACAGAGGATTTTTAAAGGTTTCTAAATTCTCCTTAAAAATAATGGCATTCTGATGTGCTTCTTCTTCAGCTAATACGTGAAATGTTCTGACGCACGCTAGGATATTTGCGTCCAGAAAAAACATTGACCACTGTTGATCGACATTAATGTGCGGTATGTTTTTTTCTTGATCGGCAAAGGCAACAAAATTGCCTGAGGCAAAATTATCAAACCGGCAGTCGCGTGTTTCTTCAGGAAGAACCAGAGATATATCTTTGTAGTATAGATCATATAATTTATAGGCATTTGCTTTTGTTTGGTTTTTGTCAAAGGGGATGCCGAGAGCATTGGCCACTGTTTCAGAAAAATCTAAAGAGTCTTCTGTGGCGACATACTTTCTTTTATTTTCCATTATGTTATGGTGATTCAGTTTAGAAAAACTTATGTTTTAAGATTCATGCGCTTTTTGCGCGGAATATATCCGTGAAATACATTTTTATTTTCTTATAGGCTTGTAATTTAGGTAGACATTACTCTGTAAATTTCTATTATTTTTAAGAGATAGTTGTTACGGCAATGGCTCTGTGCCTTCTGCCAGGATGGAAAGATAAGTCTTGTACGCAAACAGCCGGTCGCGCTGACGACCGGTTATTTCCTGCACGATTCCGGCTTTCTCCAGATGCTGGAGGGCTGTATTGATCGTGGGCATGGTAAGTCCCAGTGGAATGACCAAATCTTTCGGGGCAATGACCGGTTTTTTCCGCATATGCGCAAGTATCTTCAGAGCCGATGGCGCAGCTTTGCCGAGAGCCGTGTCGACCCTGCGCTGGTCTGCATCGAATAAGTCAAGAATGCGCTTGGCCGTAGCTACGCCCTGATCGGCGGTCTCAATGACACCGCGCAGGAAAAAACCAACCCATTCTTCCCAATCCCCGGTGTCGCGGATGTATTGCAACTGATCGTAATACTCATCCCGCCGAGTCTTGAACCAGAGCGAGAGATAAAGAATTGGCTCTTTCAGAACGCCATCGGCACACAGAAGCAACGTAATGAGCAAACGCCCAACGCGACCATTACCATCCAGAAATGGGTGGATGGTTTCAAACTGCACATGGGCCAGCGCGGCGCGAATGAGAACCGGCAAACCATCATCATCTGCATGAAGGAATTTTTCGAAAGCGCCGAGGCATTCTTCCAGCCGTTCCGGTGGAGGGGGAACAAACCGAGCTTTTGAAGGCCGTGGGCCGCCGATCCAGTTTTGCGACCGGCGAAACTCCCCAGGCATTTTGGTGGAGCCACGTCCTTTTGAAAGCAGGATTTCATGAATTTCCCGGATCAGGCGCAGGGATAATGGGAATCCGCCACGCATACGTTCCAGACCGTGATTCAGCGCCGCTATGTAATTGGAAACATCCTGAACATCCTCTTCAGAAGGTGCGCCGGGGGCTGCTTCGCTTTCATGGATCAGAAGATCGGAAAAGCTCGATTGTGTCCCTTCAATCTGCGAAGATAATAGAGCTTCTTTCCGGACATACATGTAAATGAACAATCCAATATCCGGCAAAAAACCGGCCAGACCATCCAGGCGGCCAAGAGCGGCGCTGGCAGAAGCCAGCAAACTGCCAAGCTGCCCCATATCCAGGGTCGGTTTGGGAGGCAAGGTGGCTGGAACAAAGGCCTGATATTTTTCCTCTGCCATCGAGCAGGATACAAGTTCACCAGTTTCTCTGACCTTTTCCATGGGCTGTTTCTATCTTTAATTAGCGAGCAGCATTAATTAAATTAGATAAAGAATGTTTAATTAAGCTCTTTCCTTAGTTAAACATCTTTCGCAGGGAAAGGCAATTAATTAAATATATAGCACTAAAATTAATTAGCTCATATGGAATTTGGCTTGCCACATTTGAAAGTCAGTGCAATTGTCGAAACAGTTTAATAAATTCTCAATTTGCGGTGATAATTGCCGCAAATTATTGAAAATTTAAACTATATCCCTGATCGCCTCCAGCAATATTGATTATCAGTGTTTTCATATGCTACCGTCGGTTGCTATTGAGCCGTGGGTAGCGGGCAGTGAGCATCTAGCTTCGCGCCTATGTTTGCCTATAATGAGAATGAATTTTGAGAAGATTAGCTGGAATGGCGCGAAGCCATCCAAAGTGTAACGTTGGGGAAAAGGCAATGAGCCAAAAGTCGAAATGCAATCTTGGCTTCGTGGCAACTGGCGTTATGCTTTTGGAAGAAAACAAGCTGAGACACAAATGAAGGATGTTATATGAAAATTTCTACGGTGCTAGAGAAGATTGATGAGCACCAGTTGTTTGTACCCGCTTTTCAGCGGGAATATGTCTGGAAACGAGATGACGCGAAGCAATTAATCGATTCGTTAATCAAAGAGTACCCAACCGGAACAATGCTGACTTGGGAGACCGGCAATCCGCCAGAGCTAAAGGGGCCGCATAAGTATAATTCCAAACAAGGCGCAGTCCGTATTCTGCTTGATGGTCAGCAGCGAATTACGACTCTATATATGCTCGTTCGTGGTGAGTTACCACCTTACTATACAGCCGCCGAAATTTTGAACGACACACGCGGATTATACGTAAACGTAGAGACGTTGGAATTGGCCTACTATATCAAGGCCAAGATGGAGAACGATCCACGTTGGCAGAATATCACGGACATCTTCCAGTGGAAAATACGAGCTAAGGACATTGTTCGCGAACTTGAAGCCAAGGGTGAAACAGTAAGTCGTGAACGTGATGACATCATGGATGACAATACGCGAGCGATAGAAAATATCCTTGATCGAGAATTCCCGGAGCAAACTATACCCGTTAGAGCGAGCATCCGTGAGGCGATTGATATTTTCTACAAGGTCAATGCGAGTGGTGTCTCTTTGACAGATGCAGAGCTCGCGCTCGCTCAAATTTCCGGCTACTGGCCCGAGGCGCGGGACACTTTCAAACGTAAGCTGGCAGAGCTGGCCGACAAAGGCTTTGTCTTCAAGCTGGATTTCGTCGTCTTCGCGCTTCTTGGGTGTCTGTACCACCTGGGTTCAGATATGAAGAAACTGCACGATGCAGATAACAATGAAAAGATACGTGCAGCCTGGAAACTTATTGATAGTCAAATACTTGATTATGTAGCCAGCCTCATGCGTTCACACGCGTATGTGGATCATACCGATGAGATCAATTCGGTTTACGCGCTAATCCCAATAACTGTCTTTTGCTTTGACAAGGGTGGCAGGCACTTGACAGAAACCGAGATACGCAAGCTGGTTAAATGGTTCTACTACTCACAAATCAGAGCGCGTTATATCAGCCAGCTTCCCCAAAAGCTGGATCGTGATCTTCGCATCATCAATGAGTCAGAAAATCCCTTTGATGAGATGCTAGCAGTCATTGAGGAAGAACGGCGTTTGGATATTACCCCCGACGAGTTTGTGGGCAGATCGATCTCTCACCCACTTTTCGGACTTTTGCGCTGGTATCTGAAGAGCAGAAACGCTGTTTGTTTTACGACAGGTGTTGCTCTACGGCAGGCCATGGGTAAAAAGTACGCGCTCGAAAACGATCATATCTTCCCGTATTCAAAGTTGAAGGCGAAGGGCTACGGTAAAGAAAACCGTTTAAAGTATTCTCTGGCGCAAGAACTGACGAACCGGGCCATTCTCACACAAGTAGCTAATCGCACCAAAAGTGCAACGGATGCGAAATCCTATCTCACTGATGTGAAAGTGCGCTTTCCCGGGAGCCTTG
>CADEDJ010000094.1 GCA_902826055.1 uncultured Nitrosomonas sp.
AATCAAAGTGATACAAGTATAACCTAGAAATTTTATAGATTTCAACTAAATTATAAGTCGGACTTTTTACAATATGCGTGTATCCAAGGCCGTGTAAAATACCTCGCGCAAAAGTTGTTTTACCAGCGCCGAGATTACCTGTGAGGTAAATGGTTAAGCCCGCATGCAAGTTAGCAGCTATTTGTTTGCCGAGATCAAGCGTCGCCGCTTCATCATTCAGATGGTAAATATAGTTTAGTGCTGATTCGGAATCGTTAGAATACATACGCTATGCAAGAAAAGACCTTAATAAACAAATTACCAGATTATGCGGCCCTCACTATCGTTATTAAAGCTTGGGGCAAAGAGCTCGGTTTTCATGATATCCGTATTGCCGATGCACATGCTGATATGTCAGCAGTCGAATCCGGCTTATTCGCATGGTTGGAAAAAGGATATCACGGTGACATGGATTATATGGCGAAACATGGTACTAAGCGTACCCGCCCTGCAGAGCTGGAACCAGGGACGCAGCGCATTATTTCCGTGTGTATGAATTATGCACCACCTGCTGTTAAGAACAGTTGGAATGTAATTCATTCAGGTGATCAGGCGTTTATTTCGCGTTATGCGCTAGGACGCGATTACCATAAAGTTGTACGCACACGTTTGCAAAAATTAGCTGAAAAAATGACTGCTGAGGTTGGTCCGTTCAATTATCGTGTTTTTTCCGACAGTGCACCGGTGATGGAAGTTGCATGGGCACAGAAAGCGGGGCTGGGCTGGCGGGGCAAGCATACCCTGCTGTTATCGCGACAAGCTGGATCAATGTTTTTTCTTGGTGAAATGTATGTAGATTTACCTTTGCCTG
The DNA here is from genome assembly GCA_902826055.1 of uncultured Nitrosomonas sp. GTDB lineage: Bacteria > Pseudomonadota > Gammaproteobacteria > Burkholderiales > Nitrosomonadaceae > Nitrosomonas. Next base: position 851 of record CADEDJ010000094.1, read on the forward strand.
TTGATGAAATGGTAGGAAATTATTGCGGCAGTTGTTCGCGATGTATCGATATCTGCCCAACACAAGCGATTGTTGCGCCATACCGGCTTGATGCGCGGCGTTGCATTTCCTATTTGACGATAGAATTAAAAGGCAGTATTCCGGAATCGTTACGTCCTCTAATTGGCAATCGTATTTATGGCTGCGATGATTGTCAGTTGGTATGTCCATGGAATAAATTTGCCAAGATTACTAATGAAGACGACTTTCATGTCCGCCATGGTCTGGATGATGTAATGTTGGTTGAGTTATTCGGCTGGAACCAGGAAACATTTGAAACCAAATTGGCTGGTAGCGCAATCCGCCGCATTGGCTATATACAATGGTTGCGTAATATCGCCGTTGGTTTGGGTAATGCACCGTATTCGATTGATATCGTCAAATCATTGCAAGCTCGATTGGATGATTCTTCTGCATTGGTACGCGAGCATGTGCAGTGGGCGCTATACCAACACAGTAAAAAACAACAGCAACTAAGGAAAAATACCTTATGAATAAACGATCTCTTATCGGTACACCGTTGAGTCCATTCGCTACAAAAGTTATGCTGCTGGGAAGCGGCGAACTTGGCAAGGAAGTCATCATCGCTTTGCAACGTTTCGGTGTCGAAACCATTGCGGTTGACCGTTATGCAGATGCGCCCGGACATCAAGTGGCGCATCGCGCGCATGTGATTAATATGGCCGATGGTCAGGCATTACGTGCACTCATTGAACAAGAACGTCCCGATATTATCGTGCCCGAAATTGAGGCGATTGCCACCGACATGTTGATTGAGATTGAGCAATTGGATCTGGCAACGGTGATTCCAACCGCACGCGCTGCCAGATTGACAATGAATCGCGAAGGTATTCGTTGTCTGGCAGCCGAAACACTAGGATTGCCGACATCTCCGTATGCATTTGCCGATAATTTGGTGGGATTGCGGTCGGTTATCGATAACAAAATCGGTTATCCGTGTATCGTCAAACCGGTGATGTCATCTTCCGGCAAAGGACAGTCACGGATCGATCATGCCGAAGGAGTCGAAGCTGCCTGGAATTATGCGGCAAGTGGTAGCCGGGTTGACCAAGGGCGGGTAATTGCCGAAGGTATCATTGATTTTGATTATGAAATCACACAATTGACGGTACGTGCTTTGGATGAAGCTAGCCGTGTACAAACTTATTTCTGTGAACCTATTGGTCATGTTCAAGTGCACGGTGATTATGTTGAGAGCTGGCAGCCACAGGCAATGTCGCCTGTAGCCCTACAACGTTCGCGCGAAATTGCTTGGAAAATTACGGATAATCTTGGCGGTTTGGGTATTTTTGGTGTGGAACTGTTTGTTAAAGGCGATAAAGTTTGGTTTAGTGAAGTCAGTCCGCGGCCACATGATACCGGTATGGTGACAATGTGCAGTCAACGCCAAAGCGAATTTGAATTGCACGCCCGCGCTATCTTGGGATTGCCGGTAGATACTTCGCTGCGGGCGCCCGGTGCTAGCGCCGTGATTTACGGCCAGCTCGAAGCCAAAGGCATTGCCTTTTCCGGCGTGGCAGAAGCGCTTAACGTGCCGCAAAGCGATATCCGCTTATTCGGTAAGCCCGAATCATTTAAACGTCGCCGTATGGGGGTCGCACTGGCTAATGGTAAAGACACTGAGGAAGCAAGGAGTCGTGCTAAACTTGCGGCAAGCCGGGTGATACCAATCCAACAATAAAGTCTAAAATTAATCAATCAGCAAGGATAGTCATGAATATAGAGCAACTCAATGCCAAGCACAAAATTGCAGGTCAACTTGAAATCATTGCAGGTCAAGGTGGGCTACCCATGATTCAGGTGAAAACCTCAAAAGCCACAGCTTTGATATCAATCCATGCCGGGCAGGTATTGTCATTCAAGCCAGTCAGCGAGTCGGAAGATGTGATGTTTTTGAGTGACAAAGCGTACTATCAGGATGGTAAAGCGATTAAAGGCGGTGTGCCAATATGCTGGCCGTGGTTTGGTCCGGATCCGGAAGACAAAGGCCGTCCGGGACATGGATTTGTTCGAAATCGCCCATGGCATGTCGTCGCCACCGAAGTTACAGCTAATGGTGATATCGAAGTCACGCTTGGTTTGACCGAGACACCTGAAACACAGGCAATATGGCCACACTCTTTTGTGTTAACTCAGGAAATTGTAATTGGCAATTCATTAAATTTGATGCTTACTACACGCAATACCGGTACTGAAAAATTTACGATTACCCAGGCGTTTCATACCTATTTTAAGGTTGGCAATATTGCGCAAACCAGAGTGATTGGCCTGGAAGGGTGCAGCTATATCGATAAGACAGATAATAGCGCGCAGAAGCAGCAAAATGGGGCGGTAATAATAGATTCAGAAGTAGATCGCATTTATCTGAATGTTAACAATCCGTTAACCATCGAAGATAGCGTCCTGCAGCGCCGCATCCGGATTACTTCACAGGGCAGTAAAACCGCGGTTGTATGGAATCCATGGGAAAAAATTTCCAGAGAAATGGCTGATTTGGAAGATACTGATTATCAGCATTTACTGTGTGTGGAAACCACCAATGCAGCCAACGATAGGGTAGAAGTTGCACCTGATAGTGAATGCCAATTAATTGCAAATTATCAGGTAATACGCGATTAAAGGAAGCAAAATTTGACGCTGCGTAGCGTGGTCAGACATTGCGCAAGAAGTTGGGTTTGCTTTTTAAACAACAACTGAAATTCAAGGTGACGACTAATTCTAAACATCATTTGCTAGTTCCACCTAATATTCTGAACCGGTAATTTTCTGTTAGCGCACTTGGCAAAGTGCGGGTTATAGCGACATCATTTATATTCCTTTGGGCGAAGGCTGGTTGCATTTAGCTGGAGTAAACGGCTTGTTTAATGGAGAATTGGCGGGTTACGCCATTAATGAAAGAATGACAAAAGATTTGATTTGGTAGTTATGCAAGGCAAGTTTTGTTTCGTGTAACAGCCAAAAAACATCTGGATAAAGGGCTAATTGCTCACTCCGATCGCGCCCGCCATAGTGCGCATGATTATCAGAATTTATTTGGTATGGTCACTTCCATGCGTGGCAAAGGCGATTGCTACGACAATGCCCCGATGGAGAGTTTCTGGGGAATACTTAAAACCGAGTGAGTGCATCATTGAAAATTCAAAACACGGCAACAAGCTATTCAGCAGATTGCCGGATATATCGAAACCTTCCATAACTGGCAGCGCGAGCAAGAAAGATTGAGCTAGCTATCTCCAGCACAATTTATCCAGTAGTACTATGCAAATCTACTTGCTGCTTAAATTAATGGACTCCATTCTTGACAGCATATATTAATATTAATGACAGAATAACAGGATTGGAAAGAATCGCTGAATGCTACAGAAAAAATCCCTGTACACTTGATCTTTACCGTAAAGAAGAAAATGTGATTGCTGAACTCAACAGGCAATAAAGCAGATTGAAGGAGTTACTGGCTGGAATGAATGACTGATTTGATTGCTTTTATACTTTGAAAACTGACACAATTGCATGTGTCACAACTATAATCATTACAAAATATTTTGACGGTAGTATCCGGATTGGATGTATGCTCTCAATATTGCTTGACCGAGTTTGAAAAAAACGAGTATCAGAAAGTTGAAGTAAAAGTTTTTTGGTATAGAACTATTAAACAAAAAAATATTTACTTATATTCAATGTGATACTTTGTACATTTGGTGCCCAGAAGAGGACTCGAACCTCCACACCCGAAGGCACATGGACCTGAACC
>CADEDJ010000095.1 GCA_902826055.1 uncultured Nitrosomonas sp.
GCTTAGAAGAACGACGTCATATGATTGCCGATATAGCAGCAAAACTTCTGGATTTGGATAAAAAGAAACGCAATCTCTCTGATAAGATCATGGCGTTGGAATTGTAAGCTTTGCAAAAAGCAAACCTAATTAAATACCTATCATAAAGCATAATTTCTTTGTCAGTGGGGAAACATGGTGCGGCGGTTCTTTTTAACGCCTCATCAGATCATCAATAATTTGCGCGTTATTTGAGACTGATTTAACGCCACATATTTTTGTCTTAAGTCTTGCAGTAAAATTCGTTTCAAATCATTTGTCCCGATGTTTCAAACTAATTGTCCGCCGTCATATATCACTTAATGGGTTTGGGGATATTCATCAAGATGTGAATATACTGGAAGAGTTGTTGAAGGGAATTTGAATCTGGGTAAAAGTTTATAAAATTTTCTGCTTTCAAAGCTGAGAATATATCCTATTTTACATAATACAAATTATCGGCAATTGCTTTATAATTTTTGCGGAATAGTTTTTCATTTAAAGCCGGAATAGTTTTGCTCCAAATAGGAGTTAAAAATGTTTTGTTATTTTGTAAATCGGCATTCTTTGCATTTTATGAAAATGCTGCAATTTCTCGGCCTCAATAGTTTCTGGATCAATGTTTTTTTATGGCTTCCGGTCAGATTGGCTTTGCTTGAATTGAAGTTCAAGTATGGCTCTTTGGAAAATTATCTTGAACAAAAGGACATGACCAAATGAACCAACATAAGGAAAACGTCAGGCCAGTTCTAGCGCGTAGCTATGCCGCCGCACATGGTTTGCGAGTTGGTCAAGTCATTCACTACTGCAGAACTGGAAAGATTAGCGGCGCGCGCTTTGATCGGGATCTGTGGCAATGGGTTTTGTACCCACCTGTCAAGCTGTTGATTAGGTGAAAAGATGCAAGTATCGGCGCAAACCTTACAAACCAATTGATCATGAAAAACTACGTGAAACCCGCATCCTTTCGGGGCTTAGTAAGAAGGAAGCTGCAAACATGTTGTTTGTAACTTATCGCACATTGCACAACTGGGAATCTGGCCGGGTTCAAGTGCCCTATGCGGCTTATAAGCTTCTGCGCATTCTAACAGGATATGACCTTCCTGGAGAATCTTGGAGTGGTTGGCGGCTATCAGGCAATACCTTATGGTCACCTGAGGGGAAAAATTTCACAGCAAGCGATTTAAGCTATTTATCGCTCACTTTCGCAATGGCCAGACAATGGCGAATTGATCAACAGGAAAAACGCGCTTTGGGTGTGCGTCCGAAAAAGTCAAATCTTGTTCCTTTTATTCGACCCCAAAAGGGAGGAAAAATATTTTTCGGCTAGTAACACTATGCCGTTCATTCCCATTTTGGGAATAAATAATACTTTGTGATGACTTTTTAACCTTAATTTTAATGACATTCAATGACTTACCTTGTTTTTATTGCTTGCCGATTTTTGACGTTTTTGGCTGTTTTGGGGTGTTTTTGGGTGTTTTTTCCATTATTTAAGTGCCTTATATGACTGTTTTTATTCATCTTATTAACGATATTTAAAGGAAATGTTAAATGATTACTTTATCTCTTGATGTTTATGAGTCCAAAGATTACGCAAACCTTTACAGGGCTTGGGTTCGCTTGAATAAGTTCTATCTTTTCAAGAAAAACATGAATCTGAATACTGAATATTTTTTTATTGTTCGTGAAACTTGTTATCGATCTGAACAAACCTTCTTTTTTACCCCCTCGAAATGGCTTTCTCATTGCCCTGATTTTCGCACTTTTGTCATTGAATTGAGCATGAAAGGTGTTGCTATTGCTTCTCACTATGTCCGCCTTATTAAAAAGATCGGTCGTTATTGTGTTAACTGGCATCTATATTCATCTTCTCTTTCTGATCATGTGCTTATAGAACGTATTAAAAGTACTTTGTTACCATCGAATTACTTACCTGTTCCATTTCCTGAAAAACAGAGAAAGCGTTCTTGGTATGCAAACAAACTTTTAGAATCAGTTGAAAAAAGCGAGGGAACTATATGAATCCAGAAGATAAAAAGATTCTTGAACAAATGTGCAGGGAAAATCATGATCTCATTTCCCGAATGGTTGAAAAATGTGGATCTTTTGAGCGTTTTGCTGTGCTTCTTCGCCAGCATGTTGAGTATATAAAAGGACATGAGTTTCTTACAGTGTAAGCGTCCAACGCCACCATCTAACAATTTTTAATGCGCTCAATTATCCTCAAACATTTTTTGAGAGGATAACCAATGGCATTACCGATACATCAGCATAAACATATAGCAGCCTGGCAGTCGAGTGGATTATCGCAGGTGGCCTATTGTCGTCAGCATCAGTTGAATTCCAAAACGTTCGCGAACTGGTTGCGGGCTTATCGTACTCAATCAGTTGCTGCAGTTGCCTCGACTTTGATTCCGGTTGAGATCAAGTTGGAGCCTTCGTCATCCGGGTCACTGTGTTTACATTGTCCGCAAGGTCATACGCTAGAACTACCAGCAGAGATATCACCACAATGGCTGGGGCAGTTGCTGAAATGTCTGGATTGATTGCTAATCCGGGTAGCATCTGGCTTGCAGTAGAGCGGGTTGATATGCGCCGTGGTATTGATGGTTTGTCGATGCTGGTGCAAGAGTCTCTGGCGCATGCGCCCTGCGCAGGTTCAGCTTTTGTGTTTTGCAATCGTGCCGGAAATCGCATCAAGGTGTTGTTGTGGGATGGCACCGGCGTGTGGTTGTGCCAGCGCCGTTTACATCAGGGTAAATTTGTTTGGCCAAAGTCAGATGAGCGCTGTTTTGTATTGACGCCAGCACAGTGGAATTGGTTGGTAGCCGGTGTTAATTGGCAGCGATTATCGGCGTTGCCACCTGCACATTTAAAGGTTTGAAAGATAGTTAAAGCATCTATTTATCAGTGTTTTAGTGGGTCATGCGGTATAATTAGCAGCATGAATGCACTCGCCAAATTGGACCAATTGAACCTTGATGCGGATACTAAAATCCAGATTCAAATGCTGTTTGAGCAGTCACAAAAAGAGATTCATTCTCAGCAACTCAAAATTCAAGCATTAACTATGGAGCTGGCCTATTTGCGCCGGAACCTATTTGGCAAAAAGAGCGAGTCGTTATCTGCACACTCCGATTTGTTCGAGGAAACCTTACAAACTGATCTGGCGGCGGTACATGCCGAAATCGAACAGCTCGACCCATCAGCAAAAGCCGATCCGGCTAAATCAACACGTTCCCGCGCTGGCCGCCAGCCGTTACCAGAACACCTGCCACGTATTGAACACCGTCACGAGCCTGAGTCCTGTCAATGCGATCAGTGTGGCCAGAATCTGGTCAAAATCGGTGAAGATGTTAGCGAACAGTTGGATGTGGAGCCAGCAAAATTCTTCGTTCACCGTCACATCCGCCCACAATATGCCTGCAAGACCTGTGAAAACGTTACCGCCGCACCTATCCCGCCAGCCATTATAGAGGGTGGCATGGCCGCGCCCGGTCTACTGAGTTGGGTACTGACAAGCAAATACCTGAATCATCTCCCGCTCTATCGCTTAGAACAGATTGCCGTGCGTGAGCAAGTTACGCTATCACGTTCCACCCTGGCGGAATGGGTCGGTCGTGGCGGTGTTGCTTTGCAACCTTTAGCAGACCGGCTGACATGGCACCTGTTGCAAGGCAACACGCTGCATGCCGATGAAACACCAGTCGCACAACTTGACCCCGGCAAAGGCAAGACTCGCAAGGCCTACTTGTGGGCCTATCGCAGCAACGACCTGGAGCCTGGGCCGCGCATCATCGTGTTCGACTATCAAGTCGGTCGCAGTGGCCGGCATGCGCAAAGCTTCCTGGAAGATTGGCGAGGTCATTTGCTGGTCGACGACTATGGTGGCTACAAAGCCCTGTTCTCTGGAAAGCAGGCAAACCCATATATTGAATTGGCTTGTTGGGCACACGCACGGCGTAAATTCTTCGATTTGCACAAGGCAAATGACAGTCCGATGGCTTTTGCAGCGTTACAACGCATTGGAAACCTATATGCAATTGAAGCAGAAGGTAAAGACCTGACTATCGAAGACCGCCAACAACTACGAGAAGAAAAAAGCCTGCCCGAGTTGAAAGCATTACATGGCTGGCTGGTGCAAACCCGCGCTCAAACAGCAAATGGCGGTGGCTCCGCCAAAGCCTTGGATTACACACTGAAACGTTGGGCCAGCTTGATTCGCTATGCGCAGACCGGACACCTGCCAATTGACAACAATCCCGTAGAAAACGTCATTCGACCCATCGCGATTGGTAAAAAGAACTGGTTGTTCACCGGCTCTGAACGTGCCGGTCAACGTGCAGCAACCATTCAAACTTTATTCGGCACGGCCCAACTCAACGGCCTGAACCCTTCTGCCTGGCTTAAAGATACGCTCATCAAACTACCCACTTGGCCTAATAGTCGAATTGACGAATTGCTGCCGTTGTCACCTGAGTTTATTGAAACGCTAAAGTAGATGAATTGATAGAGATAGATGGTGGCGTTGGACGCTTAC
>CADEDJ010000096.1:0-2630 GCA_902826055.1 uncultured Nitrosomonas sp.
GCCCCCATCACGCGTTCAATCTGTTCCTCGCGTTTGGCCCATTGTCTCATGATGACCTTGCGTTCCTTATCGAGATCTTCCTGCATGGTGGAGAAAGCCTCAACAATAGCTTCTACGCGCTGGCGGAAACGCGAACCTGTAAGATACTGATAAACCATTTCTGTTTTGGTTTGCTGACCTTCATTCGTCTGACGTACCAGCGCTAATTGTAACAATGACTGGCGTAATATCATGGCCACCGGTAGTGCCACTCGCGGATGTGCAACCCAAACACCATCAATCATTTCAAAGGTTTCTACATTTTTTGGTAGGCTCTGACTTACGATTACTGCAATTTCAGCTTTTGCAGTACGTCGGTCATCACGAAGCTTAATCAACCATGCATCATTCCAATTCTTAGTCCGCTTAAATTCCCATAAAATAGTACTTCCAGAGTAACCACTCGTACCAAAAACATGTTGTAACACGTCTCCACCATACTCTCCTTTTGGAACTGGTTCGATCGTGTCGCAAGGAAATTTCATGCGTAGTAAATTTTCAAACTCAAGTTCTTGTACCTCTCCTTGCAATTGCTGAGAACCTTGTTCAGCCCGGCGCCTAAGGTCCTCAATTTGCTTCTGCATTGCAATAATAGTATGTTCCTTTTCCATTACCTTAAGTCTTTGCTCATCCTCAGCTTCTTTTTTGGCAATTGAACGAGCCTCTGTTAATTCACGTTGTACGCGTTTTTCTACTGTAAGTTCTAATTCGCGTTGGGCGTCATCTAGTTGACGCTGTTGCTTGAGAAGATCGGCTTGTATACGTTGTGCTTCCGCCAATTTTTCATCACGAGACTTAAGTATTTGTTGTAACTCTGTCAATTCACGCGCCTTACTTTCCAGTTCGGCAGCAATAGCATGTTTAGCTTTCCTGGATTCTTCTGCAATCACTCGGACACGTTCTATTTTCAGCTGCTCCGTTACTTGGTTGGCTACTTGATCTTGGAAATTGCACTGATCCTCCAATAGCTGTTTTTCTTTTGCACGTATCACTTGCTCACGCTGAGTAATTTCATTATCTTTTTGTGCGAGTTGGTTCTCAAACTGTTTACGAGTCGATTCAATAAGTGGTGCCGCTAATGACTCGGTAAGTTTGATTTCAGTTCTACAGTTTGGACAAATAATTGTTGCTTCGGTCATAATAATGCTTCTCTCTACTCTTAAAGCGGCAACCATAAAAATCGATTTGTTAACAATAAATTAAGATTTTGTAACTTGCTTCAAATAACAAAATCATTAACAGTAATTTTGACACTCAATATTGCTTACAGTAAATTTCTGAGTTATATACACTTATCAAGTAATAATAAACAACGCTAAGCGAAAGTTACTTACTGATCTGTTACCACGCCATCAATCCATTGAGTTACCCAAAATTTTTTCCTAATGGATAAAACAATTAATCTCGATCCGCATCCTAAAACCGAGAAAGCAAAATTGAAACAAAAAAACAAACGCAATTTAATGCTTAGTCAAAAACAGAGACTGCCGAAGGTATCGAGAAAAAAAAAAGCCACTCGATTTAGGAGAAAATTATTACTGACCGGCATCGAAATCCTCAGCTTAACTCTTGCAATCGTACTATTAATTATTATATTACTCGGCTACTCTGCAAGTAGATTTTCAGGAACCAGTTTCTTTGGTAGCTTGCTGCCATTTGCAACCAGTATATTATTCTTTACTTTGCTCAGTTGCGTTTTTTTCATCATTTGGTGGAAAATTAGGAAGAAGTTGCAGCTTTATTCTGAATTTTTGACGCCTATACTGTCGCTTTCATTTGTTTTATTAATCGCTTGGTCCATTACTATTGATCAGGCGACACTCGCTTATAGTAATTTTCGCACATTGATGGGAGGTAAAGAAGAAGCTGGACGGTTATTAGTTACCCATCAAGTATATGCTGCATATCGTCGACATAATGCATCTCAGCTACAAAAAATGATCGACCGCTCACAGGAATATCAGCAAGCTATTCAAGATGCAGCGAAGTCTTTTGAAATTGATACCCACATATTACAAGGTATCGCTGCAACAGAGTCATCTTTCATACCAAGAAATAGTAATGATGGCGGACGTGGTTTATTCCAAATCACGCAAGTTCCTGAGGTAGCCATACTACAAGCGCATAAAAAACTTGGTACTGAAGTAATCTTTCTAGACAATCCTCGTCACAACGCTTTTGTCGGTGCTGCCACATTTAAACATTACCTGACAGAAATGAAAGGTGATCTCTTTTTAGCCTTGCTAGCCTATAACATAGGTCCAGCTAATGGAGGCCTACGTTCAATTATCCAACAATATGAAGCTTCTGATTTCACCACCATTCAGCCATATCTACAGACCTTGCCGCGCGACTACCCCATACGGGTATTATCCTATTCCTTGGCGTTCCGACTCTGGCAGGAAAAAGGCAAATTGCTCGCATACGAAGAAGGAAACAATGCCATTCAGATACAGCGAATGGGTATACCGGGAATACATTCCGGTTTATGACTATTAGGTATTAATGGTTGATTAAACAATTTTAGCTTTAATCCATTAAGTTAAATAAAGCTATAAAATAACCTTATTTCGTCGATAAGTAACAAAAAA
>CADEDJ010000096.1:2730-4218 GCA_902826055.1 uncultured Nitrosomonas sp.
TGCAGTATGAAAAAGGCAAACTCTGCGAAAGCAGAGGACGCAAAGTCACTGATCTAATGGGCTCAGGCCCTATGATGGCAGGACTGCCAGATAACGCAGCTCGTCTATTTGCGACTTAACAAATTGACGAGTATCGAGCAATAAATCGATACACGTATCCGTGCAGTTCCGTCCTTTTAATTTTTAAGGAGGAATTAAACATGTACACCAATAATCAAGCATTACTGAGAACCAGTATGCTTTTGTCAACCACCATTAACACTCACATACCCAAAGTAGGTGTAAAAAGATTTCAGGTTTTCCTGATTACGTTATTGTGCTTAATTAGCGTGATCTTCATTACCGGAAGTACTGCGTATGCACAAGCAACAACTCCACCAGTAACCACACCAGTCAAATGGCATCCGGGTCATTATTATTCACTTATGGATCATGGTAAAAACGCTTCTTGGTATCTCTCACAAGTGTACAAAGAGATTCAAAGAACCCCGGCATTACGTGGAGTACACATTCGCTATTCTTGGGCGGAATTGGAAACATCGGAAGGGGTATATAACTTCTCAGCTATTGCCAAACGTCTATCCGAGCTTTCTGCAATTAATAAACGCCTTATTATTATGCTAGAGTTAAGGACGTTTGACCCAACGGAAAAACTTGTGCCTGATTATATAAGAACAAGTCAATATGAAGATGGAATTTTTGTTTATGACAGTTCAATCATTAGTTCACAAGGAAATAATATCAAACTATGGAATCCTAATGTACGAGATCGTTTGATCGCATTAATTAAAGCGTTAGGAAATCGTTTTAACTCTAATGCTTATTTCGAGGGCATTGGTTTAACTGAAACCGCAATTGGGACGCCGGTAGTATCGCTCACCAGCACTCAAACGCAAGGATATTACTCCAATTTAATTGTATTACAACAACAGATGCGTAAATCATTTCCTAATACTGTAACTTTTCAGTTTACAAATTTTCCAAGGCCAATTTTAGAATCATTTATTGGAGACTTGGAAACAATGGGTGCAGGCTTAGGTGGACCGGATTCTTTCATAGAAGATCCAGGACTTCATTATCCTCGAATCCCTCAAGGAGTCTATAATTACTATCCGCAATTATCCGGGGTTATACCTTTAACACCTTCCGTAATGTCAGGAAATTATAAAAATACCAGATCAGATGGAACAGGCTACCAACCCACAGTTTCAGAACTGTTGGCTTTTGCAAGAGATACGCTGAAAGCTAATTATCTGTTCTGGACACGTAACCCCGATTATTTTCCAAAGGTACTGGAATTGTTAAATATGAAAGACCAGAGAAGCACACCTTCAGGTGGATTAGATGAAACTTGTCCCAGTGCTTATTCTTCATGCACTAATTAGAATACTAGTAGTTCCTTAAATAAAGATGCACGAATGAAGAACATGCTTTGAGGAGTATGTTCTTCATTTGTAAGCGTCCAACGCAACCACTGATCTGGTCAAG
>CADEDJ010000097.1 GCA_902826055.1 uncultured Nitrosomonas sp.
ATCTACTTGAAAGAAGTATCTACTTGAAAGAAGTATCTACTTGAAAGAAGTATCTACTTTTCTGTTATTTTTTCCAAAATAACAGAACAAATACTACGCTGGAAAAATCCGGCTGACAATCGGATAGTTTTTATCCTTGATATGAATAGAATCAAAATATGGAGAATCTTGTAGCAATTTGCTACAATAAAATGGTTACTGTTTTATAAACATGAGGTAGAACCATGGCAAAATCAGCTTCCCCGATTCGTTTGCAGGAAGGTTTGATGCGAGCTGCGGCATTGACCGGTGAGCGATTTCATCGCAGCACGGCCGAACAGATCGAGTACTGGGCGGAAATGGGACGTCACGTATGCCGGATGCTGGACCCGGATGATCTATTGTCGATTTCAGCAGGGCTGGCAACAATCAAGGTTGAGTCCATCCCTAGTGAACCGATTGATCCTGTTGCAGTATTTCAATCGCTTGAAGCTGAGCGTGCGAATGGAACACTGCCGCAAACTGTGACAAGCAGTCCAATAAAATATCAGATCTCATTAACGTACCCTGGTTATCTGGAACAAATCAGTGCGGATGGAACAATAAAAACCGGAAAATTCCAGCAAGGTAAATTCATTGAAATGAGCGAAGCAGAACTTTGAACCTAGAAACCTCAGTTGGACGAGGTGAAGTGTATGATTTTCAGGATGCGTGGCAAGACGCAACGACGCGAAATGGTTATTCCATTTCAAGAAGTTGCAACGCTGCAAAGTATCCTGAAAACCATGCAATTCTCCTCGTAGCGAATTCACCCAACAGGTAGAATGGAACTTATGTATAAGCTTAATAAGTTCATAATGTTAAAAATACCCATTCGAAGCGGTCAACTGAGGTTTCTAGGTTGAATGCAGAAAAACAACTTTGGGTACTGGCAGGAGGAAATGGTGCAGGTAAAAGTACTTTTTACCGCACACAATTGGCCCCCAGAAACATGCCGTTTGTGAATGCCGATATCGTGGCAAAACTGTTGTATCCCCATGCACCGGAAGCCCGCAGCTATGATGCAGCCATACTGGCAGAACAAATACGCTTGCAATTGCTGCAGGAAGGAAGAAGCTTTTGTTTTGAGACCGTATTCTCGCATCCTTCGAAAATCGATTTTATCGCACAAGCAAAAACACTAGGTTATGAAATCATTCTGGTATTTATTCACCTGAACGATGTTGCGCTCAATCAGGCACGCATAGCGCAGCGTGTCAGTGAAGGCGGGCATTCTGTTCCGGATGAGAAAGTGATGAGCCGGATTCCCAGAGTATTAAATCTTATCAAGCAAACGCTGCCGCTCTGCGATCGGGTTTATATTCTGAATAATTCAAGTATCAATGATCCGTTTCAACAGGTTGCTGCAATCCGTGGTAAGCAGGTTAATTTACACCAACATACAATGCCCGACTGGGCCAGGGAATTACTGGCGGATTATTTGATGGAAAAATAAAACCGGTTCCTGATGGATAAATAACCAAACAACTGAGACTATGCGTAATTATTCAAACAGGTAGATTGGGGTGAGCCTGTGAACCCCAATCTACCGGCCTTCGGCATTTTTCAAAATAACAAAGTAAATACTTGTAGTTTTTGTTTGTACTATTGGGGCTAGGGGTTGAGAAACTTGCCGTACATTTTTGGTAACATTCTTAACGCAAACAATGCGCCTCCTTGCATCAACATCGCTTTACTGACAGTTATCATGATTTATAAGCGCTTTATTTTCTTTGAAACATATCAATCCTGATATATCCTTTAACGATAAATGGAATGAAATCATCAAAAAACTAAAGTCCGAAGGTTGGCAAGTCAAACACATTCGCGGTAGCCATCACATGATGGAAAAGAATGGCCGCATTGTTCCCGTGCCTGTTCATGGCTCCGCCGACATAGGCAGGAGCTTGCTATCAGCAATTGAAAAACAAACCGGAGTTAAACTCAAATGAATACCTTGTATCCAGCAATTTTTGAAGCGCAAGAGCCATCCGGTTTCTTCGTGCATTTCGTCGATATTCCTGAAGCGATTACACAAGGGGAAACCATCGATGAATGTTTGTTCAATGGCGCTGAAGTACTTTCGCTGGTTGTGCAAGAATACCTGGATTCCGGACGGGAGATTCCGCTGCCGACAGCGAATGTTCCTGCTGCTCACTACATTGCCCCGGACGCGCGGAGACCGTTCTCTGGCTGAAATTGCCCGTACTTTAGAAACTTCCTGGCCAGCCGCAAAGCGTTTGGAAGACCCGCATCATTCCCCGACTCTGAAACAGCTTGAAAAGGTCGCTGCAGCGCTGGGAAAGAAACTGGTTATTTCGCTTGAGTGACTTCGTTATTTTCAACAAGCATTGATGACGTAACCATCCATCCTCACCGAAAGCGCTGCACCTGATACAGGCTGCTCATATACAAGCCATTCGGCGTCGCGCACAATCCCATGCAACGATTAACAATGCAGATAGTTTAACGGCCTGTTAAAGCTACGCTCGCTTTGAATAGCCCTATCTGTCATTGCAAGCACAGTGAGGAATCTTTTTCAATCAACTGCATAGATTTCTCGCTACGCTCGAAATGACAGTCTCTCAGATTTTGCTAAGCAAAATCCACCGTCACATTCATCCCCACCAGCAACACCGCATCATCATTGCTATAAACATGATAATAACCCTGGCCACGGCTGCCTTTATCCACCCAGCCATCGTCAATGACAGTGATATGATCTCCCGCATTGCCGTTGACTCTCAAGATATTGGTGGTATCCGACAAATCGAGGAGATCTGCTGCGGTCAGCGTCAGCGTATTGTCGCCCCGGCCATATAAACAAATGGTCTCGATACCGTGGATTTTTTCGCCGAAATTTGCCAAATCCAGATTCAAATCCTTGCCATCCGTATGCAAGACATCGTTGCCGCTACCGCCATCAACCGAACCAAAGCCAAGATCCGTGACCTGAATATAATCGTCGCCCGCATCGCCATGAAACACATCCGCTCCACCACGGCCGATCATCCTGTCATTGCCTTCCTCGGCTTCAAAGATGTCGGCCGCCGCAGTGCCTTTGAGAATGTCATCCCCGGGCGTGCCCGCAATCATATTGCCACCGCCAAAGTCGCTGCGGCCAAATACGACGTAGCTGGAGCCGAAGTCATCACTCAAATCATCACTGTCGTTCTGGTCGGCACGCAGGGCACCGACAATCAGATCGTCAAAACCGTCATCATTGATGTCTCCCGCACCACTAACCGATGAGCCTGAAGCATCATTCCTCACTTCTCCATCCAGGCGAAAACCGCTATTACTGTCGAGATTGGATAAATCAATTGCGGCCCCAAAACCGGAAGCCTTGCCAAACACTACATAACTGGATCCAGCAGCAGAGATGCCGTTCGGATCAGCTAAGTTGGCACCAATTATCACATCAGCAAAGCCGTCACCATTGACATCCCCTGCACTACTGACCGAAAGACCAAATAAATCAAGTGTCGACAACCCATCATCTATACGAAAGCCGTTACTGCCATCGAGACTTGACAAGTCCAACATGGCATCAAAACCGGAAGCCTTACCAAATACTACGAAGCTGCCATCATTAATACCAACAATCACATCATCAAAACCATCACCGTTAACATCACCTGCACTACTAACCGATGCGACCGGCTTCTCCACATCTAGGCGGAAACCGTTATTGCCATCGAGGCTAGACAAATCCAGTGTGGCATCAAAACCGGCAGCCCTACCAAACACCACGTAACTAGATCCGTAGGAACCACTATTCGGAGCTCCAAGCGCACCAACAATCACATCATCGAAACCATCACCGTTGACATCTCCCGCACTGCTAACCGATGTACTAAAGCCACCATATGCCGCCGCCCCATCCAGATGGAAACCATTGCTGCCGTCCAGGCTGGACAGATCCAGCGCAGCGTCAAAACCGGCAGCCTTGCCAAACACTACGTAACTGGAGCCAACTTGGGAATAGTAGGAAGAAAAATCAACGGCACTGACCATCACATCATCAAAACCATCGCCGTTAATATCTCCTGCATTGCTAACCGATCTGCCTGAAAAACCACTCGGCACTGCCCCATCTATCCGAAAACCATTGCTGCCATCCAGACTGGATAAATTAATATTAGGCTATGTAGTAATTAACTGTTGAAATTGTCTTGTTTTTCCAAGTGACATTTGG
>CADEDJ010000098.1 GCA_902826055.1 uncultured Nitrosomonas sp.
CAACTCATTACATAAAATCATATCGTTATGGATTATTCAGAGCGGACTAATTATGCAAAGTTGGGGCGTATCAGGTAAAAAGGAACTTGAATGGTGTTTAAAGGTGGGTATGGGGGAAGGGGGCTTGCGTACACTGGTTAAAGCATTCAAAAACTCATTGTATGACTACGGACAAATCAATCATGACAGTTTAATGTTTTATAAAAAGGCATAATATGCGGACAAATGATTTGAAACAAACATGGAAACCGACACCGCGTCATAAGCTGATGGCGATGGTACACATTGCCGCGCAACACCTCAATATTATGCATGGTAGCGCTGAATATCGGACATGGTTACAAACCATGACCGGCAAGCAAAGCTGCAAGGATTTAACGGATGCACAATTGCAGAATGTGGTTGATTTGTTAAGGCAGCAAGGATGCTTGGAGCGCAAAGCTACCGGAAGCGCATCGAACCGGCCAACGCGTAAGCAGTGGCAAAAGATGGAAATACTAGCTCGCCGATTGAATTTTGGCAATGCCATGACGCCGCAGTTTGCGGCTTTTGTTAAGCGCATTACCAAACTGGAAAGCCCAAGATTTCTAACCAAGCAATCGATTTCTAATGTCATTATCGGCTTGGAAAATTGGTTGGAATATAAAAAAGTTAAAAATGACAATTGCGGCATGAATAAACATGCCCCAAAAATACCGTTAAACGTGCGTTAATTTCGCATGAAAATAAAAACGAATAGAAGAAGGCATATAGAAGCGAGTTAACGCGCTGCAAGCCATTGTGATGGTTTTTAACGCGAGGATAGCAAAAAATTACCTTGACGTGTCATTTACGACACGTTAATGTAGCAAGAAGTCGCGGCCAAATGCCGCGCCGGGTTTGACATCCCGATGACAAGGCGGATAAGCCGCTTAAGCGGCTATTTTTTTGTCCGTTAAGATATGGCAAGCTAGTTTTTGGCGGGCTGTGCGGGGAGCTGAAAGGCTCGCCGGAACCTTGTCCCGGTATGTCAAACTGCACAGTTCCGCCTCCTCGTTTGACATCGGGGTAGCGGTTTTTAATCGCTAGACAAGGAGTAATACCATGAAGCAAATTCTTTACCTCGTTTCATTCCGGGACAATATCTTCCCGTCAATAATCCATAAAGATCGTCTCTTGGCAGTCAGCCTGGTAGGAGGTCATCATGGCAACTAAAGCAAAACAATCTCCCGATATTCAAATTGCCCCGGAAGTCATGGAGGCCCTGAAAAATAGCCGCTGGCTGCTCAGTTTCGATTATGAAGGCAATATACGGGTCAAGCCAGTTCCGCCCGATGCCTGTGTAATGACGGACGTGGAAATGCTCGAGGCGCTGAACAACCACATGGTGCTAAACCCCGCCAAGCTGGCAAAATTTGCGATCGCTACCATTAACAATCTTCAATCCAGGTGCGATTACGTAAACAACCTGCGGCCGGTTAACGAGGAATAGTAAGACGATTAATTCATTTATTCTTTCAAAAGATATGGAAGCAAACCAAAGCAGGGTATAGAATGGTTTCAACGGGTGAGCTGTGGAAATTTCGGAGTCCACAGGCTTGGGCGCATCAACGCCGATGGATGGAGGGACGTCCGGCCTCCCACCCGTTGCAGTTGTGAGCAAATCCGGTTGTTTCCAATGGGAACGGTTAGGGGCTGAAAGGCCGCTATGATCCGGTTCGAATCCGGCGCCGGTTTTGCTCTTTGTTTTATCAAAAAGCGCGTATCTGTATCTATAACAGGGAAAGAACAATTGACGAGCGGGCGGTGAGGCCCCCCAACCCGGTTTCCCGGAAACCTCACATATCGCTCCGGCATGAATGCCGTGCTACGGCCGGGAGAATATTACCGTGTCACGCCCACATTCAAATTGTACTCTTTTCAAGTCATTAGCAGTTTAGATTTTGATCTATGGTGGAATACCTTCCGCCTTATTCTTAACCGTTCATGCTTGTCATTATGTAGTTGATAACGTTCTATATTCACAAGTGAAGGTTAATATGCAAATAAACAACGATATAAAAACTAATAAACTGTTAAGCCTGATCGGCGATCATGCTTTCACCCGTCTATGTGCGGTTTTGGAGGCAAGCCCTTGCATGTCTCCAATAGCGTCTCGTTACGTCAGCAGCTCAACATCATTCTAGGTAAAGTAAATGCCGATAGGGTTATGACTTGTTTCAACGGAGTAGAATTAACGCTACCCACATCTTCAATTCTTGAAATAAAAAAGCAACATCAGGCAATTATCAAAGACTCCGAAAATGGCATGAGCTGTGGTGATATTGCCGTGAAATACAGTATGACATACCAACAAGCAAGACGAATTATTTATCAGATCTACGCTTTTTAAAGCCGCTAGTAGTATCAGGCATTACCTTTGAGGCGGAACGCCTTCCACCTTTTTTTCAATACATTCAGTTTGCCATTATGCAGGGGACATTGTTCATCCCTGATTGATACAAACGCATATGGCCACGAATAAAAACGAAGAAAACCAGCAACTGCTAAACCTGATCGGTGATGATGCTTTTTCCAGATTATGCATAGTCTTTGGCGGTACACGGCTGTATGTATCCGATAGCCCCAGATCACGCCAACGGTTGGGCGTTATTGTTGGTGAAAAATTAGCAGAAAAAATCATTACAAATTTCCAGGGTGAAGTAATCGCTTTGCCAACACTCTCAAGCCACGGAATTCAAAAGCGACACCAGGCAATCATTCAGGACTTCAATAACGGCATGAGTCAACGAGAGATGGCCATGAAATACGATTTAACCGAACGCCAAATAAGAAGAATTATTAATCAATAGCATACGAAAACAAGGAGCTTGCAATGATAGAAAATGATGAATTTAAAAGCGCTTTATCATCATATAAAAATACTCTTGCCATAAAACAAAAATTAAAAACTGATATTGAGAATATAAATTACCAAATAGCTACAGCTAAGGATAAATTGGAATGGTTGCAGAACAGCTATCTTCCTTTGCAGGACTTTAAAGAAAGCATCATTGAATTTTTGTCTCAAAGTGGACAGAGCTACCTGGGAAAAATGATCCGTCCTGCAATCACTGAGCTTGCAGTTAATCGTAAGTGGGGACTAGGTTTTCCTCCGGAAAAATTTGGAACACCCATGAATTACCAGATTGTTCAAAAAGCCATAAACGCAGATTTACCGCAATTCATGGCGTGCCAAATATTCACTCCGGATAAATCGATTTTTTTCGATGATAGAGCGTTTCTGGCTTTTCTCTTCAATGTGATCGAGCCAACCTTACGCAATACATTGGAAAAAATGTCCCCCCAAGAATTTGGTTATGACCGGATAAAACCCGATCAAATTGGCCCAGGGTTAGAAGAACGCATAAAAATGATTCAAGACACCGAGGATGAATTAAAAGCGCTTGAACAAAATAAAGCCGACATTGCTGAAAAAATCAGAGCACTGGGCAATTAAAACTATAGGAACAAAGGGAAACATTTAATACAGATATTTATATGAATTCATGCGGCCTTAATTAGCGTTCGATCTTAGCTGTCATAAGTAACATTCTTGATCGAGATAGACAAACCATAGATTAAGAAAAAACTTATGGCGGTGTGGTAAATGTTCCTTCATGCATTTATCACATCCTTTCCTATGGTTTGTCATGGAATTCATGGTGGATATTAGGAATAAGGTTAATATTCTGATTATCACATCCATCGCCATGAATTAGAACCGTCCACCGCCATGTATCAGAACATGGTTGCAGCGGTTCTTTTTTATTTGTGAAAAGCGTTATTTGGTATTTTTTCCACTAGAGATATTAATTTACTTGTTTGTGTGTTTTTCAAGATTGACCACTGCTAACAAACAAAGCAATATGGTCATATCATTGATATAAATGCACAACTAATAAATCTGTGGAAATAGTAATTCATCAGCAAATATATTATTCAAATAAAAAGTTAATTCCTATTAAGGATGTGGCTGAATCGCTTATTGCACTTGAAGCTATTTATCGTCAGTCACCAGATATTTTAGAAGCAATTTTTCCTAATACAGAAATATCATCAGTTGAAGTTTATATCAGTGAATTGAAATCTGATAGTTTATGGGAAGATATAGTAGTTAAGTTTTTATTTA
>CADEDJ010000099.1 GCA_902826055.1 uncultured Nitrosomonas sp.
CTTCAATTACTTCAATTACTTCAATTACTTCAATTACTTCAATTACTTCAATTACTTCAATTACATTACTATAGCAAACAGTGAGCAGAAATATTTATAAGCCACTACTACTATTCGAGATAGCAATAATATATCACGCAAATAATAGCAATCTATTCCTTAAAAAAAGATAAAAAAATGCTTTTATTTTTGTAACTACACTTTTGCCGTGCTTCAAATTTCCGCATAAAAGCGCGATCGATAATCTGAAAATTATCAGTCAACAATAAATGTAGCGCTTCCCTATAGCACGCGGAAGCAACGCGCGATGCAATAAAGCATTTTAGCCTTAAACGACGTATTGCTCTCGTCTACCACTCTGGTTGCACCCTGCCGCACATAATAGTGTGCTTGCATGCCAGTACCCAACTTGCCTAGTAAACAGCAACGATCTATGCAATGATACGATTTCATAAGTCCGATTGCAGATTTTACGGACTACCGGCGTTTGAGCCAACACTGCTGCGGTTCTGTCAGTGACTTGCACTGGTCGTGGTAGATGATTTTCACTTCTGGATTGTCGGTATCCACGCCGCGAAATCCGAGGTCGAAAATAATTTGTTTCGATGTTTTCGAGTAACATCGGGGTTGCTCGAGCAGCTCATTAAGAATGTAACCGTCGTAAAGACTGCCGGGGAAGGTTTTGGGCACCAACGATCTGGCCGCTTTTTTACGTAATCGCGATGCCAGTAGCTTTTA
Source organism: uncultured Nitrosomonas sp. (assembly GCA_902826055.1). Lineage (GTDB taxonomy): Bacteria > Pseudomonadota > Gammaproteobacteria > Burkholderiales > Nitrosomonadaceae > Nitrosomonas. The sequence goes on from CADEDJ010000099.1 coordinate 739, forward strand.
CTCCGAATTCGTAGGGCTTGCGTGCCTTGCCCTTGCCGACGCATCCGACTTCGGAGGTGTGCCAGTGGTGAATAAAGCTTTTTTTGTCCTGCGGCGACTGCACGTGAATCTGTCCCACTCGTTCCAGTTCAGTCGTTGCCTTCAATAACCCTTTCTTCACGCCAGACTCACCAATGGCAGCGCGGAGGAAGCAACCTAGTTGCGGTCACGGCAATCGAGTCATCAATACCGTCAACAACATGTGATACAGATCAAACATCTGGTATTGACGAGCACGGAAAAATATCTGCCGGCATTTCAGTTTCCCTTCCTTCCCTTAGGCTTTGATAGAAATATCACATAGATTTTCAGGGCTTATAGCGACTCGAGATTTATTAGAATCCGCTAATTCATGCAAATTGATAGCGTGTTTTTTAGGGCATTTAGAAAAACCGCACAACAAAAAACGTTTTAGTCGTACGGTTATTGTGCTTCAATAAGCTTATTATTTCTCCAATCCTATTAAAGATCAGGATTCTGCAGGAGTAGTGCTAATATTTTCAATGCGAGCAGGTAGTTTTTCACGAATACGCGCGGATTTACCTGCACGATCTCTTAGATAATAAAGTTTTGCGCGACGAACAGCACCCCGGCGTTTAATTTCAATACTAGCTATCAATGGAGAATATGTCTGAAATGTACGTTCTACTCCTTCTCCGCTAGAAATTTTTCGTACTATGAAAGCCGAATTTAGACCTCGGTTGCGTTTGGCAATTACTACCCCCTCATAGGCTTGTATACGTTTGCGATCTCCTTCAACAACATTGACGTTGACAATCACTGTATCTCCCGGAGCGAAATTAGGTATATCTTTATTGAGACGCTTTATTTCTTCGGCTTCAAGTTGTTGAATTAGATTCATATTATTTTCTCTTCCTTCTCTTAAAGTTATATTTTACCTTGATTTGTATGATTTTTTAAATTCTTCTAAAAGTATTTCTTCTTCCCCGGTCATACCCTGTGCAAATTTTAACTCAAATAAATCAGGTCGTTTCAGCCAAGTTCTACCAAGGGACTGCTGTAAGCGCCAGCGACGAATATGTGCGTGATTACCTGACATCAGTATTTCGGGTACACAATCGCCTTTATATTGCTCAGGTCGAGTATAGTGAGGGTGTTCTAATAGGCCATTTACAAACGAATCCTGAGTCGCCGATTCCGGATCACCTAGAGTTCCTGGCATTTGTCTTATAATACAATCAATTAGTACCATTGCAGCTAATTCACCACCTGATAAAACATAATCGCCAATAGATAATTCCATATCTACTTGATTAATAATTAAGCGCTCATCTATTCCTTCGTATCGTCCACAAAGCAGAATAAATCCCGGTAAGTTGCTAAACATTTTAGCCGTTTCATGATCAAGAGGTTTACCTTGTGGTGATAGATAAATAACTCTGGTATTTTTTAAACCAAGTTTAATTTGCCTGGTTTTGGCTTGAATGATGGAATCTTCTAAAGGTTGAGCCATCATTACCATACCTGGTCCACCACCATATGGATCGTCGTCTACAGTGCGATGGTTATTGTGAGTAAAATCACGAGGATTCCATGTGACAAGTTGAAAAATACCATTCTTGCAAGCTTTTCCTGTTATACCATATTGCGTAATGGCGCTAAACATTTCGGGAAATAACGTGATGACGTCACATTCAAAAGGCATTCTTCGTTACCTCAATAATCTATGCCCCAGTCAACAATGATTTGAGATTGCTCTACGTCTACTTTTATAATAACTTGTTGTATAAAAGGAATAAGAATTTCTTTTTTTCTTTTACCAGTTACACGTAAAACATCATTTGCACCAGTTTCAAGAAACCCTACGACTTCTCCTAGCTCTTCATTTTTTAAATTTATTACGTGAGTACCAATTACATCTGACCAGTAATAACCATGCTCTCCCTTTTCTGGTAGGACAGGCAGTTGATTTCGTGGTATCGCTATCTGCATTCCTCTTAGCTTTAATGCCTGAGTACGATCTGTGCATTCTTTAAATTTTGCATGCAAAATACTACCGCTACTATATCCGCTAATAAGCTGCACTTCTTGCCAATCATTATTCTTATTACTCAACCACCATACCGGATAGTTTAATAAGCCATCAGCGAACTCTGTATAAGGGCGTACCTTAATCCAGCCATAAACACCAAAAGAATTCGCAACATGCCCCATTACTACCATTAGGAGTGATTTAACCGATCGATTATTTTTACTAACTTTAACTATTTTGATTTACTTCATTATTTCTGTTGAATTGCTTAATTAGTCGTGTTGCTGTCGCTGATAACTGTGCTCCTTTAGATTGCCAGTAAATGACACGGTCCAAATGAATTCGCAGAGCTTCTTCTTTCCCAGTGGCTCTTGGGTTATAAAATCCAATTCGTTCTATGAAACGACCATCACGAGCATTGCGTGAATTTGCAACAACCATGTTAAAAAATGGACGATTTTTAGCACCACCTCTTGCCAATCTAATAATAACCATAATACGTTTTTTCTTGTAACCGTTATATAAATTTTTCGATTTAACATATTATTCTACGATAATTTCTTCATTTTTAGCAAGTATAGTGTGTAGCGAGCAAATAAACTATCCTGGTTTGTAGCACATAATCTGTCCGGTTTTATAAGGAATCCGAGGAGGATTTCAAATGAAACGGACGGAGTGGCTACAGGAGACCAGGAAGATGAGATTTGAAGAAGCGTATGAAGGGTATAGAAGTGGGAGCTTGACACAGGCGGAAGCGGCATTGTTATTGGGAGAATGTGATCGCACATTCTGGCGCTATATGAACCGATATGACGAGGGTGGTCTGGAAGCGCTGCTGGATAAACGGCTCGTTCAGATATCGCACCGCCGGGCACTGGTGGATGAAGTAATACAAGCAGTAGATCGATATCGCGACCGCCACCTGGGTTGGAACGCTAAGCACTTTTATGCGTGGTACCGGAAAGAGAGCGGTACGCGCAACTACACATGGGTTAAAAGCTGGTTGCAAGAAGCCGGGCTGATTCAACGCGCCAAGAAGCGTGGCATGCACCGCAAGAAGTGTGAACGTGCGCTGCTTGATTCATCAAGATGGTAGTACGCATGAATGGGTTTTGGGGCAGCAATGGGATTTGATCGTCACGATGGATGACGCCACCAGTGAGCATTACTCGATGTTCTTCGTTGAGGAGGAAGGTACAGCCAGTAGCTTTCGGGGTGTACAAGAAGTCATTGAGGAACGGGGATTGTCTGCATCGTTTTACTTGATTTAGATGTAGTAGTTCAGACTTGATCTGACAGTAGGTCTTGCCAAAGGTGGGATTACCCG
>CADEDJ010000100.1 GCA_902826055.1 uncultured Nitrosomonas sp.
ACATGTCATAATTCGCGCTCGTACTCGCACTCGTCGTGCCGTATGTTGTTGCCATTTTTATTACCTCCTATTAATGAGTTAGTTAATAGAATTAAAATCTAATGTAAAGGAATAAAATCTCTCTACTAGCGATTAGACAAGTCACTTTATAATTAAAGTTCCCATCACTTCAGTTAAACCAAACTGCGTATTTGATTGTATCAAATACATTAAATATCTTAAGAATTAAACATTATAACTTCAAGTAGTTAAACAAATTTAATTTACCTTAAGAATAGTCCTGTAACAAAATTGTAAAAAAAATGTAATTGTCATAAAAATGTAACACTACTGCTATATAACGATTGCTGTTTTATTTGCTTTTCAAACTCTGGATCAGAAATAAACTATGCAATCATTCAAATTATTCGTAACCATTGCACTTGCAATAAATTTTATTTGGATATCCAATAGCTACGCTTTGGATTTATATGTCGATACAAAAACCAAGCAAGTTTTTGCGGAACCAGGTCCCGGCCGAGTTCATATGGGCACCTACGTAAAAGACGAAAGTGCGCCAAGAAAAACAGAACCTCCAACGGCCATGCAAGTTTTGGCAAAACCAACAGTAAAATCTAGTGAAATTGAATCTGCGTCAATTGACGAAAACCAATCGGAAGAACTTAAAAACAAATCTACAGAGCGCCTTGCCAGAATCGCCGAGAAGGCGGAAAAGGCACACTTGGTCAATCAAGTTTCAGTACTCGAAGAGCGCATGAAAGAGGTAGAAAAAATACATGGAACATTTGATGATCGCGGTTTACATTGGGCTACCAAAGATGGAAATTTTTCAATTTCGCTTAATGGCCGAATACAGCCAGCTTCACAATATAACTTTGTTAATGAGCCAAATCCAGCATTCGGATCCAATACCGCAAATGAACTGAATAGTGGTATGAATATTCGCCGTGCCCGATTGGGTGTTGAAGGAACATTTTTCAAGATTTGGGATTATAAATTCGAGTATGACTTCAGCCGTGGCAATGGCACGGTCGGATCCGGAATTACCGACGCTTTTGTGCGCTTGAACCATACCGATGCACTGTCTTATAAAGCTGGTTCTTTCAAGGAACCGTTCAGCTTGGAAGAAGCTGCCAGCAACCGCTACCTCACGTTCATTGAACGTCATATGTCGGTCAATTCGTTCGTCGATAATCCCAATACTTACAAAACCGGTATTGGTGCCAATTATGCGGTTAAACGGTGGCAGACTGGACTGGCTTTCCAAACAGAGCCTATTGGGGGTTGGTCATCAGCGTCCACTTCGGTTAACGCCAACGGCAATCAAAACCGCAATAACGGCTCTGGTGATACCGGTTGGCAGGGCATTGGCCGTATCAGTGGCAGACCGTGGATGATCGACGACACTAAGTTCATGCATGTTGGTATTTCTGCAGGACACACCGCGGTAAACACACAATATCGCGCTGACGGCACGATGGTAGGTGAAGGTCAAATTGGTGGCGGTGGCGGCATGTCGTTCTTCGCATTCCCTGGAACTAACGTAGACAGAACCAATATCCTCAATACCGGCAATTTGAGTAATGGTGCGTTAGGTGATCCGAATCGCCGGGAAATTACCAGTTACGATCGCTATGGTGCAGAGTCTTGGTTTGTTTATGGCCCGCTATCATTACAGGGTGAATATTTGCGCACTAATATCAACGGCGTGGGCTACGATGGCGAGCATTTAACCGGTTATTATGGTTTTGCAAGCTACTTCCTGACCGGTGAATCTAAGGCTTACCATGTCAGGAATGGTGCTGCCAATCGGATTAAACCTCATCGTCCATTCCAATGGAATGGCACAGGTTGGGGTGCTTGGGAAGTCGCATTCGGCTATGATTATATTGATATGAATTCCGGTGTCATTAAAGGCGGACGGGCTGACATGATAAGGTTTGGCTTAAATTGGTACCCGCATTCAAATGTTAAATTTCAAGCCAATGTCGTTCATATGCTCGATATCAACACGGCAAGAACACCTATCACGAATACCGAGGGATATTCTGGAGGTGCCGGTGCACGTACTAATGGTTGGAATAATGGAGATCTGAGCGCATTCTTAACACAGTGGACAATCGACTTTTAAGACAACGCCTACAAAAATAAATTAACCAAAATCAGTTGGGACGTTCAGATTTTCCTTGAACTCCCAATTGAATTGTCGATTTTATTGAGTTTTATAGCGTTAATTTGTATGACCCAACATACTGAGTCTTCATGCATTAAGAAAACACGAATATGTTGTTCATAGAATTGAAAATCAGATACATTTATACCGTTCTGTCAAAAGACAAGAGAGAATAATATGCCTAAATCAGAAAATTCTACCAAGCATTTAAAAGCATTACTATTTTTTAGTATATTCATCAGCGCTTCTAACATAAGTGCGCAGCCTACGATTAAAATTGATGGTTCTAGTACTGTTTACCCCATTACTAAAGCTGTTGCAGAAAAATTTCAACTTGAACAAAAAAATAGCGTTAATGTAACGGTTGATATATCCGGCAGTGGGGGCGGTTTCAAGAAATTCTGCCGTGGCGGAATCGATATCGTGAATGCATCTCGCCCTATTTTGAAAAGTGAAATCAAAGATTGCAAAAATTCCCGTGTGCAATACGTAGAAATTCCAGTAGCATTCGATGCCTTGACAGTAGCAGTCAATTCTCAGAATCATTGGAGTACATCAATGACCGTCGCGCAATTGAAGAAACTCTGGGAACCTGCCGCGCAAGAAAAAATTACGCGATGGAATCAAATCAATCCAGCATGGCCGGATGAAACAATTAAGCTCTTCGGTGCCGATACAGACTCCGGTACTTATGATTACTTTACCGAAGCTATTGTCGGCAAAACCAAAACCAGCCGTAATGATTTCACCGAATCAGTGCACGATAACGTATTGGTTGATGGCGTCATCAATAATAAAAACGGATTAGGATTCTTTGGTTTTGCCTATTACATCGAAAATGCAAACAAAGTCACCGCAGTTGCGATAGATAACGGCGAAGGTGCAATTCTCCCTTCTGTTGAAACTGTAGAAAATGGCAGTTATCAACCGCTATCACGCCCTATTTTTATCTATGTCAATATTAAGGCAGCCGACAAACCTGAAATCAAAAGGTTTGTTGAATTTTATATGAAGAATGCACTTCTCATCGTAAAAGAGGCCAAGTTCTTCCCTTTACCGCCCAGGGCCTACACCACTATGCTAGAGCACTTTAATAAAAAACGAGTAGGAACTGTATTTGATGGCGTCTCTGCCGTCGGACTTACTATCGATGAGTTAATCAGACGTGAAGGCCGTCTCGAATTTGAGCATCACTAGAATTTCAACTGGTAATGGAACACGTCGAATGGAAAAACCCGCTAATCGTGCAGTGGTGTCAATACCTATTGAATAGCTATGCCCATTGGATCAAGCAGGAACTCATTGAGCGTAAAGGCACACCATTAGAGCAAGCGGAACGGTTATTCAACAGCACTTTTGTAGTAGCATCACATGGCGTGGAAAACGATCCTATCCTAAATTATGGTAATCAGATAGCACTCGATTTATGGATGATGGATTGGCTACAATTTACCCAAACCCCCTCTCGCCTAACTGCCGAAATACCCAATCGCGCTGAACGTGCGCACATGCTAAAGCAGGCCAAAACACAGGGTTACATTGCTGACTATCGGGGCATAAGAATTTCCAGCACGGGTCAACGTTTTATGATTGATCAGGCCATCATTTGGAATATCCATAAGCCTGATGGCACAACCATTGGGCAAGGTGCAACTTTCTCAACGTGGAAATTTTTAAACTGATCCCGTTTTTTTTGATTACATCATTACAAAAACAAATTTGCCCCAAACTAAGAACTGGTTTATTCTTTGCCCCCTGCTTATTATCAAGCCGGAGAAATGACCGAGTGGTTGAAGGTGCACGCCTGGAAAGCGTGTGTATGGCTCAAACCGTACCGCGGGTTCGAATCCCGCTTTCTCCGCCA
>CADEDJ010000101.1 GCA_902826055.1 uncultured Nitrosomonas sp.
TATTGAAGCATTGTTGAAGCAATGTGGGTAGGTGGTGGGGTTGGATGGATACAGTTTATCGCCTGAATAATTAAATTAAATAATAAAAGCAAGTATATAGAAGAATAACAAAAAGAATCAAGCGAACACTAGCTATGTTCGGGCATCATACTTTCTATAGGGATCATGCACTTCGACCGAACGGCGGCACAGCCCCATAATCTTTGACAGATAAATATGGCGCCATCCTCCTTGAGCCGCACTCACTGTCGTTGCACTCACTGTCGTTGAAACGTTTTCCCAATCACATTACTTTCCTTAACGGGCTTGATAAAGCCCCATCCGATTTCTCAGCGAACTGATAAGATCATTCGGGGGGCTATGCGTTCTTTATCTATTATTTTTCTCTAGACTGGGAACGACGCTAAGAATTTTTACATTTTGTGACATTTTTTCCTTGCATACCCCACCCTGGGTATATCTCCCCCCCCTTACTTGACCATACATGGACGCTCACGTTATGCCAAGCTTTCAGTCGATGATTTTAAGAAGGTAAAATTGCAGCCATACATCCGGACTTTATATGAGGCGCATTACCTCTGTCCCTGATGGAATCCGCTGAGTAACGCCTTATCAGGTCAACGTACTCTATGCACTTGGCCAAATTTAGGTTTAGTCACTCACGGTCTGACCAGTTTCGCCATCATGTCATGATTGCCTGTACAATCGGTGGAAATTTTTCTCCTTAAACTCGTTTTTGATGCGACATTACCAATACATTTTTAATCCATCCGCCACGATTATGTAACGGCTGCGTTTGCTGCCGATGCGTGATCAGAGTGGAATGTTGTACCTTTGGCGAGCAATGCCCAGATGATGCGTACGTTCTTGTTCGCCAGCGCAACAGCAGCGATATTCTTGTTACGCCGCATTATCAGTTTGCGCAGCCAGCTTTCTGGTTCAGCTTTGTTTTCGGCAAAGCGGATGACTGCACGCGCCCCGTGGATCAGTAAGGTGCGTAGGTAAGTTCGCCACGTTTGCTGATACCAAGCAACAACTGCTTGCCACCGCTGGAACATTGTTTTGGAACCAATCCCAGCCATGCCGACAGTTGCCTGCCATTCTTGAATTCTTTTGCCTCTCCTACTGTTGCTACTATGGCACTTGCCGTAATCGGCCCTATGCTGGGAATGACTTCCAGTCTCTGGCTGGCTTCATTCTCCTTATGCCACAGCTTGATCTGTAACTCCAGTTCTTCTGCCTGCCGACCCAGTCCTTTGAGATGGTCATTCAATCGCCTCAGTAAATGACGCATTGTTCCTGGTAAACCGTTTTCAGCATCTTCTAGAATGTCAGGCTCAGGCACTCGTTTAGCAATCGAATGGATGCCCTGCGGGATAACAACGCCGAACTCAGAGAGCAGACCACGTATCTGGTTTGTTTGTGCAGTTCTGGCCTTGACCAGACCTTGTCTAGCACGATGCACTGCCAGGATGGCCTGTTGCTCAACATGTTTGATCGGCACAAATCGCATATTCGGTCGGCTCACCGCTTCACAGATTGCTTCCGCATCTGCCATGTCATGCTTGTTGGTCTTCACGTATGGTTTGACAAATTGGAGCGGCATAAGCTTGACGGTATGCCCAAATTCACCAAGCTTTCTCGCCCAGTGGTGTGCACTGCCGCAGGCTTCCATGCCAATCAAGCAGGACTCTAAATTGGCAAAATTTGCCATCCCATTCCGGCGCAATTGCTTGCGCAGTACAATCTTGCCGTGATTATCGACACCGTGAATCTGAAACACTTCTTTTGCCAAATCAATACCAATTGTTGTAATCTTCATGTCGGACGCTCCTCTCTGTTTTAGTGATCATAGAATCACTATCTTGGCACTCTGATGCCGTTTAGGAAAGTGAGCGTCCATCAATGTTAGCACTTAATTTTCTTTCAAGTTGTCCAGTTAATGGGAACCACTTCAGAGAAACGACAACTGCAGAGCTAGCAAGAACTCAGAACGCACAAGGTTTTAAAGCGAATAAATCTGCCGCAGAATTAAGTGGGAAGATTGCTGGCGGAGCTCGCAAAAATATTGAAGATAAGATAGGCAGGTCTGTTGTAACAAAACAGAACTTCCTAAAAAACAATAAGCAAATAAATCTTGGCAATGAGGAAGAATAAATTTTGATAATTATAGCTTTAACTAGCCATGTATTATTATATTGTGGCTAGTTAAGTATATATTTCCCAAAAAAAAGTAACTTTAATTTAAAAACCAAGGCTGGCCAATAGATCATCAACTTGATCCTGATTACATACTACATCATCTCTTTTTTCAGGATTTGTAACAGGCCCATTTAAAAGACCATCTGTCGCCACGGAATTATTTTTAGCCGAAATATTGGCCAATAATAAGTCTATCAGGTCCCGCTCCAGGCTTTGTACCATATGGGTAATTTTTTTAATTACTTGACCTGTTAAATCTTGAAAATCTTGTGCCATCATTATTTCCAATAATTGCGCATTTGTAGCATTAGTTTTTTCAGGAATGGTATCAAGATAGTGAAGTGTATCAATTAATAGTGTCTTAAACCTCTCAGTATCTGGGTTTGTTTGTTGTGTTTGAAGGGCAGATTTCCATTGCTCAGACAAATATATTGCATCTGTTGATAGTTTTTCTTGAATCGGCATTGCGATTTCTGTGGCATTAAGGGCACGTTCAGCTGCTTGTTCAGTTTTACTAGCAACATAAGATAACTTATCTCGTGCTTCCGGGACTTCGGATGCGATTGCTTCGAGTCGCTTATCGTACCCAAGCTCACGTAAGCTATCATGTAAATTACGTGTTAATTGACCAATTTGATCAATGACTTTCTTTTCAGATATAGTTGAATCGTATTGTTCAACACTTTTTATCATTGATTTTTTTTGTGTATTCCCTATCTTTATAGATTTTCTTGATTTAGTAATCGATGGAGTTTTGTTATCACTATCGAACTTTACTTCTTCTGTTTGGCATTTTGTATTCATTTATAGGCTCGCGATTTTGTTATAGAGAAAATACTATGCTTTTACAGCGATCTTAGCTTCCATATTCTGAAAAATCTTGTTTAACTTTTCTTCCAGGACAGCGGCAGTGAAAGGTTTAACAATATACCCGCTTGCGCCAGCTTGTGCAGCAGCAACAATATTTTCTTTTTTTGCTTCAGCCGTAACCATAAGTACAGGAATATTTTTTAGTGCTTCATTAGCTCGCACATTCTGGAGCATAGTCAATCCATCCATATTTGGCATATTCCAGTCAGATACGATAAAATCGAATCCCCCTTCTTGTAGCTTGCGTAGAGCAACTGCTCCATCTTCAGCTTCATCAACATTGACAAATCCAAGTTCTTTTAAAAGATTGCGAACGATCCTACGCATCGTAGAAAAATCGTCCACTACCAAGAATTTTAAATTTTTGTCAGGCATTTTTCTCTCCGTAAGTAAGAAGTGTTTTTTTATAAGTTACTATAAATAATAGAATTTCTAATATCTGCAAATTGAATTCATTTTTTTATGATGAAAATAGATTGTCAATTGAAGATTAAAAAGCAGAATTAGTTTTTTCATTTTTTTTCCTGCCACACTTTAATTTTAATATTGTTTTTGCGTGCTTTTTTATCGACGGCTAGTCGCAAAAGTTTAGGATAAATTTAATCTCTACCGGGTTTAATTCCTCGCCCCTTGGGGGGGACGTTCATTTTAGGAGAGGATTACCTTTTTTCAGAGGCGACTAAGTAGTTACTTAGTTAAAAAAAGTAATATCCGGCTTTGCCAGTGCTTTTCTTTTTTCTATGATCTAAAAGAGGGGAAAGTGAGTTATGAACGTCAGTTAGGAACTGATTTCAAATTATTTTTTTCAACCCATATTTTCCATTAGAAGAATTTTCTAATGGAAGCCATTATTGACACGGAACGAATTATCCGCGAACTTTAAGGGGCGAAATGTGTCATAT
>CADEDJ010000102.1 GCA_902826055.1 uncultured Nitrosomonas sp.
TTGGCCGTATTGTACACATTGGACTCTCAATTCAACAATTGATTGCTACAGAGCCTAATATTATTCGTTGCCATGTAATTACCCTCCATAAAATATGAGTAATGATCTACATGTCCTGGTTGCACCATTTAGAGCAAGCTCACCCTAGCAACCATGACAAATTTCATACTAGACCCGGATACCGCTGCGTGTCTAGATGGCAAATATCCCGAAATCGCTTTATCAATCAACTTTATGTTTTTACGTAAGAAACATTCATACACTCTTTCCAATCCGGAAAATATTCTAGTCATTTGTCCCGATTGATCCAGTCTTACAGGAGGTTCCGGTAAAGGCAGCAGACGATGCCCAAACCAGGCCAGTCAAGTACATAGCGCTGTTTGCGCGCGATAAATGAGGAGCATTTTGAGTCTAATTTCAACCGTATGACTGAATACAGATGTCTCAGGCAGTCATTAATAACAACCTAGTGCTGGGGTTAAATATTGGAAGGGATTTCTGCGAATCCTCAAAAATGTATGCATTTGCAGTATTGCCCATCAATTTTCTATCTCTTAGCATGATTGAGAATCAAATAGTTAATTTATTGATTCTGGAATGTTCTTTGCTATAAAAACCGGTCAACTTTATTGATTGTTTTATTTCTTCGCTACTCTTGGGAGGTTTCTGTGATCAAATATTTTATATCCAGTAAGTATATGTATTTTCCTCGCCTCGTATTGGTTGCCGTTAAATTTGTCGCTCTCAGCTTTTCAGTCTTGGCTTATGCGCAGAATACGCTCGTGGTCGACCAGGATGGCAGCGGCTCAATCACTGATTGCAATGCAGGCGTACCGGCATTCAGCAGTATCCAAGCAGCAGTGGATGCTGCAACGGCCGGAGATACCCTCTTCATTTGCCCTGGAACATATGACGAGCAAATCACGGTAACAACGGATAACTTGACGATTCGTGGAGCCGGCACGGGGTTGACTGTGCTGCGGCCTAGTCATGTCCTGCAAAATACAGTGCGGCCTGGAACAACTTTTTCAGTAGCTCCCATCGTACTGATCGATAATGCAAGCGGGGTCACTATCGCAAATCTCACAGTGGATGGCAGTCTAGCTGATTCGGGTGCAAACCTCATTCCAACATGCGGCGGTTTTCCTTTTTATACGGGTATTTACTACCGGATAAGCTCAGGAATTATTGATGCTGCTCATATTACCAACATCAAAAGCGCGACTGCTTGTACCTTTGCAATCCTGGCGCAGACTGATCAGAGTGGTGCTGACGGAGCAGCCAGTGTGATTCTCCAAAACAGTCTCGTTGATCAATATGGTTTAGGCGGAATTAATTGTATTGGACAACATACCACATGCACTGTGACCGGAAATACAATCCGAGGAAATGGGCCGGTCAGCGATACACTTCAAGCCGGGATCATTGTTCGCGCGGAAGCACAAGGCGATATCTCCGGTAACGTAATCACAGATCATTTTTTTCTTGGTGCGCGTGGCGCACCGGAATCAGCCGCCGGTATTTTCCTGTTCTTTGCCAAGCCCGATTCCAACCCGCATGTACAGCAAGACAACATCTTTGTGAACAATCAGCTAAATGTGCAACGGCTGGGCACATCGGCTGCATTTGATTGATTTTTAACGGAGGAGATCATCATGAACAATATCAAGAAACGATTTACCGTAACTGTAAGTGGAATTCTGACTGTATTCCCTGCTCCCACTCGAGATGGCGCTTGCAGCCCCAGCCGATGAAATGGGCTGTATTGCGAGGCAACAAGGTTCGATGAAGTTTGTGAAAAGCGATCAACTCGACAGGCAAACCATTATGGAAAGCTGTCAAGGCCCAGCAGCTTCAAGGTACCAAGGCGATTGATCCGTGCTTGACCGGGCAAGTGAAGAATATTCCCGCTTCGCTCTATGCCAAACTGGCCGAGAAGCATCCTGATAAATTCCAGCCGCTGGAAAGTTCAGGTAACACTGACTCATCTTTGGAAAAAGCCGCTGGCGATACTGGGCTGGGCATAGCACCTCAGTATCGCTATTCCGGTATTCTTGAAACACTCACTATTCCACCCGAAGTTTTGGACGTCTCTTTCTCACCTTCCACCATTACAAACGAGAGCCGCGTTTATGGTACTTTCATTGAGTTTTTAGAATTTGAACCATTATTTATTTTCAATTCTTATGCTGCCATATTCGAGCAGGGGACTGTAAACATCCTACTGAAATCGAAAGGATTTTTTGCCAATAGGGCCAATGAAGGCGGTACGATCGGCGGTTTTGTGATTACTGACTTGGAAAATTTCTTTACTCAAGCTGCTTTGTTTGATGGAAATGAAGTGCGGTTGCTTCCACGGCTACCGGGTGAAATTTCCAGCCAAGTGGTACTACTCAACGATCCGAGCGTGGCAATAATTTTTTCTTTAGATGAAAACTTCAATGAAAGACCTGCGCTTTACAAGAATGGCCAAGTAACTCTGCTGGATTTCGGGCCGGATATTCAATCGCCTTTTTCACTGAGCATGAACAATAAAGGAATAATTGCCGGTACCCTGTTTATTGATGGACTTGGTTTTAGGGGCTTCCGATTTAATCCCGACACGAACTTGGTAACAATGCTTGAGCCGTTGCCTACGGAACCAGACGCCTGGACGATGGGCATCAACAATCGGGATAATGTATTGGGCTACTCGTTCGTTGGCGGCGCGATAGAACGCATCGGTGTATGGGATGCAAAAGGCAAATTTCATACCTACTTTGTCGAAGGTACCCTAGAATTCCCGACTGTCAGTAACGTGCTGCGATTCAATGACAACAACCAGATACTGATCACCTTCGTGACGAGGCCATTCAGTGAGTTTCGTAACAGCTACTTAATACCCAAACCAGGGGTGCGGCTAAACCTGGCTGATTTGGTAGTCGACGAACCCGCCGGTATCGGGTCATTTCCCAATGTCGGGCTATTTCCAAGTGGAATAAACAATCAAGGGAACATATTCGGACACATTGGACCTACCTTTTTCTTCGACCTCAATTACTTCCTTTTGGAACGGATAGGTGTTGGAACCCCATAACATTTGTAAGTCAAAATAAAGAAAGGAAGGAAGGAACAAGCAGTGCTGGCAAAACGAAGCACTGCTTGTATTCATTGCATAACAATCGCTGTTGTGTCCAAATTACTTTGCCTGGCTATTCTGATCCGTATTTGTAAAATTAATCAAGCCGGATTGCCGGCGTTTGCATCGAATCAATCCCTTTTCTTCTGCAAGCCGCAATGCCTCGTACCTGCAATGCACATCCAGTAAAGCAAGGATTCTCTGAAATTGGGTACGAATGGTTGCAGGAGAGCGGCGCAGATAGCCTGCGAGAATTTTGGTATTGGTTGTTTTGATTTCAATGCATGTTTCCAATAACCTGTATAACGCAGGCGGAAGCCGTTTGTATTGATAGCGGCTCCTATCTCTCAAATTAGCATACATAAACTATCTATCTGTGAATCGGGCCGATTCGCACTGCCGTTTTGAGTAACAGACCGTGAATTGAATCTGCATCTGTCATCCCAAGTAATAGGGGAAACCCAGCACCACAGTTTTCCCACCACACTCGGAATGACAGATATTCAAAGCTTCTTTGTGGCATTGCTGTTCCTTCTGCCATGCAAGCCGATCAACCAGCTCATTCTACGCAAAATCCGTCGCCAC
>CADEDJ010000103.1 GCA_902826055.1 uncultured Nitrosomonas sp.
AATTTATCAACTCATTACATAAAATCATATCGTTATGGATTATTCAGAGCGGACTGCTTACGGATTGCTCCGAATATCATCTTCTTTCGTTTCTTCGGAATAAAAACTACGTGATACTTACAATCCCATGTCGTATGCGTCAGTCTCTGGTAATCTCTCATCTGATTCTCCTAGCTTTTGGTCAAGCTAAAAGAATCAAGGTGACCGTTTCACTCGGTCAAACCTTTATCAGTCCCCCGGCATAGCCGGGGGATTACCTTATTTATTTAATGCCTATTCAAGTTCATCATCGTATTGTTTTAAAACTCGTTCTTCTCTCTGACTTGTTGACTATGACTTCTCTTGAGTTATGGATAATTCACGTTGTGATATTAAATCAAATGGATTTATGTGGCCAATATATTCGCTGTTAATTGTGAAAGGTAAGAAGCCTTCTGATTCAAATTTTTCAAAAAATAGAGGAAATTCGCTTTTATAAATATTATAAACTGTGCGGTATTTTTCTCTTATTTCTTCTACCGGATAATTGCTCATTAAATATTCAACTTCACGTAAAAATCTTAAGTCCTCATCAATTCTATAGCAATCATCCGTATCGGTAAGAATATTAATGTCAATTGGTAAAATTCCATTTGTAATTGAATACAAATTTTTTAACGATTGACACAAAAAAACAAAATCGAATTTTTCCGAAAAATGTGCTTTGTGAAATATTACAACTTCGTTTGAAATATTTTTGTCAACAAATAATCCAAAACCTCTCAATTTTTTTTCGCCTTCGTAGGTGTCAATAAGTGCTAAACCATAATAAGCCTGGATATTTTTCAATTGCTCAAAATTAAATTCCCCAAAAGTCAAAATAGCCCTGAAATAGACATTAATTCCCGCAAGTTTATAAAATAGTTCTTGCGTATATTCGATTAAGTAAGTTACGTAAAGATGGACAGCGTTTGTTTCTGTATCATTTTTGTTTAAAATAAGGACTGTGTCAGAAAAAACGACAGTTTGTAATGAAAAAAAATGTCTCTGCTTATGGACTTTTAAACTGTCAAAAATTTCAAAAATCTTTTTTATTTTAGGAGAGTTTGTATTAATAAGATCTTTAAAACCTAAAATGTCAATATAAAGAAATGCGCGTTTCATAAATTCCTAACCATTTTATTGACGCCTAACGTAGAGCTGAGGTGCTGCGAATTTTTCGCACCGGCACCTCGAACGATTCGTTAGTACTGCTTACTCTGATGCTCAAGTCAACAGCTCTCGCCGAAGTGCCTCTCGCTCCTCAGCGAGAACCGCTGCCATAAGTCCTTGATCTGGTCGTAGATTTGCCTCTGCATGTGCAACGCAGATCTTGAAGTACTTGCGATACCAGTCACCTGCATCATTTAAGCCAATTCTGGCGATATTTCCTATATCAGTTAAAAATTGATAAGCAATGCTCAATTGACGAAGCTCTTCGTTGTTCTGAGTGGTTCCTTGATATACCTTGCTCGGAAAGTACTGTGAATAGACTTTGGGGGCATAGAGTTCGAAAGCGTCGTAAAGCCCTACTGTAGCTTCATGACGGACTCCACTCTCGACTTCAAAAGCGTGTGTAGCCGATGGTGTATACAAAGCCCGGAGCGATGCATATTCGCCGATGACATCGACAATCCACAAGCGGCATTCCATAACCTTATTTTTAGATTTTGAAATTTCCAAAAGCTGCAGCCCCGCTGCGCGGGCGATGCCACGACGAAACTCGTCGGTCATTTGTGTCTGAATAACTTGCGATGTGAGATTATCCTTCGCATAGTCGGCGCTGTTGAGATACAGATTCACACAGATGTAAGTCTGGCGTAGCCAGTCATCGCTTTGCAGTTGACGTTTCAATTCCGAAGCAAATGCTTTTTCTTTGAACCAATTGCGAACTTTTTCAAACATTACTATGTCCTTGAAAAGGAGCTAACATAATATATACGATAAAAAATGCCTCAAAATCTGAAACGGAATTTCATATAACTTGGGTAAGCGTTCCTAAGTTCTGATTACTTAATCACCTCATGAATAGAATAGCTCCTAATATAAAGTATAAATGCACCGCTCAGTTTTCCCATTTATATAAAATGGAAAGCTACAAATACATTGATAAGAAAACAATCTTTAGCGTATCATAAAACTGTTAAAAACATCAGGATATGGTGATATTCAATGCCTAATACTGCTCTAGAAAGATTTTCCTCTCAAGCTGCACCAGAAGTCCTTAACTCACTACGAAAAATTGCTGAATCTGAGGGACGCCCTATTCAAGAAATACTTGATGAGGCTCTTCGGGAATACATCGAACGTAAAGAAAAAGAGCAGCCTCGCCGTCAAGCGATGGATGCTTTTGCGCAAAGCCTAAGCGAATTTGATCAGCTTTACCGTGAATTAGCTAAATAACGTTGAAAGAATACCTGACTGTTCCCGAGGTACTGGCAATCCATTCAATATTAATTCAGCATTACAGTGGAACACATGGTATCCGTGATCCTGGCGCACTTGAATCTGCTTTATTTCGCCTTCAATCAGGCTACTATGTGGATATAGTTGCAGAAGCAGCCGCACTGATGGAAAGTTTAGCCATCAATCACCCGTTTGTAGATGGCAACAAACGAGTAGCTTTTGCAGCTACTGATATTTTCCTTCGTATTAATGGTTATCACATCAATTGTGAACCGATGATTATTTACACCGACATGATGCGAATGTTTGAAACAGGTACATTTGATTTGGCTCACCTTGAACCATGGTTAAGAAAGCTGGTAATCAAAGCAACTTAAAGATAACAATTTTACCCCTAATACTTAACTTATCTTGATGGTTTAATTAAATAAGTTTAAACTGAGTTTGATGAAATTTTTGAAACCTGTAGAAAATACTTCAAAATGATACAAAAATAGCAGAGGTAAACGATAAATGATTGATGCATCAAATATAGACCAAGGTTCGAATCCCGCTTTCTCCGCCAGTTATTTCATTAATTCAATAACTTATAATAAAGTTATTGTTAAAACCTACAGCTACTTCCATTCATGCTCTTCATATTAAGCCATTGAAAAATTAATGATAGAAACTCTTTATCATCAAACTTTGCGTAATTCCAATTACAGATAGAAACAGTAATAATATAGTCTTTATCTTTGGTAGAGACC
>CADEDJ010000104.1 GCA_902826055.1 uncultured Nitrosomonas sp.
TTAAATTCAAGATAGCATTATTGAAAAGAATTATTCTTTAAAATTTGCTTTTTTTGTTGCTCAAACTCATGTTCTGTGAGCATGCCTTGATCCCGCAGTTGTTGCAATCGCTCAAGAGCGGTGATTGGGTAATTTTCTTGCCTTTCACCGGTGCTAACAGCAGAAGTATCCTGAGTCGAATTGGAATGGGTTTGTGTTAAGCCAAAGAATCTTCCTATCCGCAACAACATTATCTTGATGAAACGCCATAATTTTGGTAAAAACCAAGCCACCGCTACAATAAAAACAATAAATAGTACAAGGAAAATTTCGGGATATTTCAATGCTGTCCATAACCCAGAAAATACTAAAAGATCTCCACCCAGCGACGCTGACCAATTAGTAACCGGCTCAGGCGATGCATTTATTAGCAATCGAGTACCTGATTTTGTGACATGGCTCGCTGCAGCAATTCCACCACCTAAAATCCCGGCAGCGATCTCTAAAGCAGGCGTTACATCACCTACCGCACCTGCCGCCAACATAGCGCCTGCCGGGATGCGAATAAATGTATGAATCGAATCCCATAAGGAATCCATTCCAGGTATCTTATCGATAAAAAATTCGATCACGTACATGAGTCCCGCAGCGCCAATAACCAACGGATCTTGCAAAACTGACAATTCAGCAGGTAACACAATGTGACCCGTCGATCCGCCCCAGCCCAGCACTAACAAAGCGGCGTAAAGGTTAATGCCGCTTGCCCAGGAAACTCCCATGAGCAAGGCAAGTGTTGCTAATAAGGCTTCGTAAGTTTCCATAATTTTACGGGGTTCAAAAAAATCCTCCGCCGATGAAATACATATTTAAGCATAAGGCATTGTTTAAAATCATCAATTAAGGCATAAAAATGGATGCTCCTGCTTCACCTTAATGATTCTAGCAATTCTTTACCTTAGCGTTTCAAGAATTTTCTGTTTTCTATTTCTGCTATCTTATAACCTTCTGATTAATTATACAAAGAATACATTAAGAAATGCTAAACACATCAATAACTGCAGAAGGATTGCAAAAAAATACTAACCTGGAAACAACGAAGCCTCCATATAGGAGGCTTCAAAAGACAAGGTTTATAAAAAATTAATTGGTACAAGAACTATAAACACTTGGACAAGCTGCCTTCAGTCCGCCTGAAGGGCTGCGGTTTTGCGCATTCATATTGAGCGTTTCCAGCACCTTATTAAAGTAGCCCGGTGTCCTTGTCCACAAAATATAATTAACTTTCAAAGTGTCACGGCCGAACTCTAACAATTCGCCAATAGTAGGTTTATATCCGGTACCACTATGTTTTGTATCTAGATAATTTGATTTCTCAACTTGTACTACCAAAGGCATAATGCCTGAGTTTTTTGGATAATAGTTATAAATACCTTGTGGTGTTCCCTTATAGAATAATGCGGGCTCTTGAAGAAAAATATCCGGACTACCCAGAGCGGTTCCCATTGACTTTAGCTTACCAATGAATGTGCTGAGAATAGAGCGTGGAAAGTTTGTATATTGAAATGTCATAGTATTGGGAAAACTGTTCCGTGCTACCTGATTAACATTGAGTAAATTACTAAAATAACCATTTACTTGCGCATCGGTGAGAGGTTTTATTCCGTCTCCCATCGCAGTTTCCTGAAAACCTACGCCTTCAAAATTGGGTTTTGCGTTATACCGATTTCCCAATGCTTTTACGAGAGCAGCTAAACGGTCACGCACCTTCGGATTCCATAGTTTGATATTGTATCCTTTGATCACGTTAGTTCCTGAAGCAGCAAATGCCCATATTCCTCCATCATACTCGGGAGTTCGTAAATATTTCGGCACACGAATTTCATCTGCACTAAATGACTTGAATTCCAGAAAAACGATAAGCCTTTTGTTACGTTTTGCGAGTTGAGCCAGATGATGATCGATAGAACTAAAATCATATACGCCTTTACTTTTTTCCAGTTCATCCCATGAGTAGCGAATCACAACTCCGCGTAGTGCCGGTGTACTTTTTAGCTCAGCATATATTTGCTGCATGTACCAATCGCTATCTTTGCCATCACCTATAAGTTGCACATAATGTCCTGGATGCCATTTAACTGGGGCTGCTTCTGCTTGGGCGGTATATGCGCCCCAACTAATTAAAATTACAGCTAAAGCAGATAATAAAGTTATTAGTGATACGCCAATTTGTTTAATTATGGGGAAAAAAACGGCGTTACTTTTCGATTGAATAATATTTTCAATTTGCATATATAAAAACTCCCTTTTAATTTAAGGAATTCCTGAATAGCTTTTTAAGCGAATAAATGTAAAGCTGTAAAGCGAAAGGTAAATGGAACGCAGGAAAAGTGAAAAAAAATGGATTACAACTACTACCTAACACAGAGTACAGCTAAACGCTAGTGTTGAGACATATATTCAGGACTTCTCTAGGATACTCATATCAAATGAGAATTATTCCCTGCGAACGAGGCAGGAATATACGTGGGAAATAATTACATGTCAACAAATTAGGGCGAAAACATATGACTGTTTTTTTTCCATTAAAGTTTCATTTGTATATTAATTTTTTTAATTCATAGAGTTATATAATTTCTTATTGAATAGTGATGCAACGCTTTTTTGCTGTCGATTGACGAAATATTAAACAGTAATTCAAGCCGATGTTTTATTGAACAATGAAGTAGTATCGCAAAATCGGGCAGGCTATTAAGCTCTGTTATGGACACTAAAGAGGATCATAATCATGAGCAAGAAACGATAACAATATTCCAGTGACTTTAAAGCCAAGGTAACAATAAATAGCAGCAATCCAGAAGAAAAATACCATAGTGCAGCTGGCGTCGCGCTATGGAATTCACCTAACGCAGATCAATAGCTGAAGCGACACTTAATTGGATAAGCTGGAAGTTATTTGCTGACTGTAATGGGGCTGGTAATAATCAAGATCGCAGTAACGATGATTTGTACTGAATTGACGGTGGAACGGAATTTTTTGGTTACTATTGATCCGGCCTGATTTATCCGTGAATCAGGCTGCATACCTGACGCGTG
>CADEDJ010000105.1 GCA_902826055.1 uncultured Nitrosomonas sp.
CCGCTGGTTTGCCATGCTTCGATATGAATTCGTCGTGTTTCTGATGATGACATCGTTCTTCCTTGTAAAAAGTTCAAGGATAGCGATGATGTGTCTGGGTGTTAATGTGGAAGGGTTGGAGGCTTACGATAATGGCCGCAAAGTCAATAATAAAATTCATACGTATTTTGAGTTTTTAGATGGTTTAATTTATAGACAAAAAGATGATTGCAATGCTATTGAGTGGGCGAAGCAGGCATTTGGAGGAGTTAGTGGTTTTCTCGCTGGGCATATTGGATTTATTCGTAGATTAAAAGCGATGCGAAAACTTCAAAATGAACATCCGAATGCATTTCAACGTTGATAGGCATTAGCAATTCTCGATCGTTAGAATTTAATCTCTACCGAGTTTAATTCCTCGCCCCTTGGGGCGGGGGGCGTTCATTTGCCAATTGGTATTCACCGCTAATTTTTGACAGCAGCTTATTTGTATTTTCTTCCCATTCTCTGGGTAATTGCTTAATTCTATAGCTCGCCCCGATACGCTTCGGGGCAGATTGTCTTTTTTTAAGGCATTGCTCAACATAGCCCATAGCCTGGGCTTCGTTTTCAGCTAAGATAGTTCTGCTTCGGCCTTTTGACCCGATGCGGCCATAGCTCAGTTCAACTATCCAGCTACCGAATAAATCCTGTCCAAAAGTTATACGGTAGGAACGCCAGATGTTTAGTTCAGGATTGCACGCTTCCAATAATATTGAATCAAGCATTTGCGACTTCAATCTAATCAATATTTAAAATTGATAATACTAAGCAATGGACTATTTATATATTTTCCCAACTCTGATGCTGATGCAATACTCTGATAATAGTGATTCCTGACTTTGTGCTGGTGTAAAAAAGAATATGGCTTTGATAAGGGAAACTAAATAAACCATCTTTTAAATCATTGCGACGCGTTCCAAGAGTAGGGCTTTTTGCCAGATTCTCTGCAAGTTCTTCCAGCCCATCTATATAAATATTAGCCTGTGTTTTACCCCAATTTTCTATAGTGTAATTAATAATATTTATTAAATCCCTCTGGGCGTGTGCAGAAAATCTATGTTGCGCCATCCTCGACCTGTTTTCTTAAAGCTGCAAAAACGGCTTTACCATCTATAACGTTTCCCGCTTCAACATCATCAATACCTTTTTGAATTTCAGCTTTCAACCATTGCCGATGCAAATTTTCAAAATATTGGTAATCCCTGTTTGAAAGCATAACCGCTACAGGTTTTCCATTTTTATTAATTGCCACAGGTTCTTTTTGCACTTTAAGGAGCATTTCCCCAAAATCTCTTTTTACATCAGTCGCATTAAATGTTTCCACAGCTTTATCTCATAATAATGTTCAATTTGAACAAATTAATCATTTTTTAGCTACTTGTCAAATAAACCATTCAATTAACTTATTTAAGCAATATTTTTTAAGGCTTAAGAATGTGTCATAAATTAAAATTTTTGACATAAAAAAATCAACTTGATATAAAAGGCTTTTTTTGTGACAGAAATTAGTGCCAAAAGTTACTATGAAAATTGGCTATATTCGAGTATCCACAGACGAACAAAACGACGATTTACAAATTGCCGCCTTAAAAGCCATCGGTTGCGAATCATTCTTTAAAGATACAGCCACCGGCGCTAATGCTAAACGCTCACAACTGCAAAATTGTTTTAAGAGTTTAAACAAAGGCGATACGCTGGCAGTTTATAAACTGGATAGGCTGGGTCGGTCACTCGGGGACATCATTTCGCTGCTCGATGATTTAAAAGCGCGGGGGGTTGCTTTTCAATCGGTTACGGAAGCAATTGACACAACAACACCGACAGGCCGGGCAATGTGGCAGATGCTCGGCATTATGGCGGAACTGGAACGCTCGCTAATCGTTGAGCGCACCAAAGCAGGACGGGAGGCAGCCAAGATCCGCGGGGTAATTATGGGACGCAAACCAAAATTATCTAAACAACAAATTGAACATGCTAGAAAGCTGTTAGCAGGGCAGGAGCATATAAGTATCGTAGCTAAATCCCTCAATGTTTCTATTAGAACCCTTTATCGAGCGATTGAAAAGACTCCTGTAATCTCAAATTAGGCATTTAAACGCTGCAACACAACTCCAGCAAATGGCGGTGGGTGACACGACTGTTGGGTTTAACCCAATCTCGGAAGATATTCAAAACTGAGCATTGCCATCCGGATCTTCATCAGACAGATTAGCACGATAATATTCATCGATCCTAGATGACGCAAACTATCTGGCTTACTTATCTAGTAAACGATTAAAGAGATTTAGAATTGGATTTAATCTTTTATTAGGGTCCTTATAATAGATAATTACATCATCAATGAAACAACTCATTTGTTCTTCAAGATTCTTAAATGCCCATTTTTCATAGGGTAGGTATTTTTGTCCTAAAGATGTTTGCCAATAAATGTGAAATTGAGGTAGCTCAGAGTCTATAAAAATAGCAATACCTAAATCGCCTAATCTGTAATCTACTTCATCTTCAAATTCTTTCTCTTTTTTTAACATGTTGGCATCTATACCTTCAGACTCTAGCCGTTTTAACAATTTTGCTATAAATTTATTCTCGATCGCTTTATCAATCATCTGGACCCCAAATCTATAAGATCAATCTTATTATTTTTCCCGGGAAGACCAATTCGGATCCTTGCTGTACCGCCAGGAGCATCACCAACTCCAAATCTAAAAGGTCCTTTATTTATTGAACCTCCTTTACCAATTCGTGTTCCTTGCAAACTTACCTGAACTTTCTTTCCTATGAAATTACCTAATACACCGAATCGACCAATATTACCTAAAATTCCACCAGGAATCGCCCCGATTAAGGCTCCCTTTAACACAGCAACTCTATCTATTGCACAAGATTCTTCTCCGTTATTCAATAATTGAGAACCGAGTTCAAATGTAGCTCCAATTAATCCGCCTATAATTATAGGGGCAATAAGAATTTCCCCAATCGGACCAATAAAACTCAGCGGATTTTGTTCGACATATCCATAGATATTGATTCCTTCAGC
>CADEDJ010000106.1 GCA_902826055.1 uncultured Nitrosomonas sp.
ATCGTCCCGACATTTACGTGTGGCTTCGACCGCTCAAATTTACTCTTTGCCATGATTCGTCCTTTTTACATTCTAAATCAGTTCATTACTTTTTATTTATTATTGCTTCTGCGATATTCTTAGGCGCTTCAGCATAATGTTTGAACTCCATTGAATACGTAGCTCTACCCTGTGTTGCTGATCGCAGTGCTGTAGAATAACCAAACATCTCAGCTAGCGGAACTTCGGCACGAATTACCTTCAATCCTGGAATATCCTCCATTCCTTGAATCATGCCTCGTCTTGACGATAAATCACCAACCACATTGCCCATAAAATCTTCTGGAGTTTCTACTTCAACAGCCATCATTGGTTCTAATAAAATTGGATTTGCTTTTCGCATACCGTCTTTAAATGCTATTGAGGCAGCCATTTTGAATGCATTCTCATTCGAATCCACATCGTGATAGGAGCCATCAAAAAGTGTAACTTTAACATCTACAACAGGATATCCTGCTAACACACCACTTGGTAATGTTTCTATCAATCCTTTTTCAACTGCAGGAATATATTCACGTGGCACTGCACCACCTTTTATTTCATCCACAAACTCAAAACCTTTTCCAGCAACATTAGGTTCCATTTTGAGCCAAACATGGCCATATTGCCCACGCCCCCCCGATTGTTTTACAAATTTTCCTTCTATCTCAATCTGTTTTCTAATTGCTTCACGGTATGCTACTTGAGGCGCACCAACATTCGCTTCCACTCCAAATTCACGCTTCATACGATCAACAATTATTTCTAAATGCAATTCACCCATACCCGAAATAATTGTTTGACCAGATTCCTCATCAGTTCTAACTCTAAATGACGGATCTTCTTGAGCAAGTCTATTCAGTGCGATACCCATTTTCTCTTGATCAATCTTAGTTTTAGGTTCAACAGCAACATGAATTACCGGTTCTGGAAAGTCCATCCTTTCTAATGTAATAATTTTGTGTGGATCGCATAGAGTATCTCCAGTAACCACATCTTTTAATCCTACGGCTGCCGCAATATCACCAGCACGGACTTCCTTAATTTCATCTCGTTGATTTGCATGCATTTGCAACAATCTACCAATTCTTTCTTTTTTTCCTTTAACTGAATTATAAATAGTATCACCCGACGTCACGATACCTGAATATACTCTAAAAAAGATCAGCTGCCCCACATAAGGATCTGTTGCAATTTTAAATGCTAATGCAGAAAATGGTTCGTTATCATCAGCTATCCGCTTATCTGTTTCTCCATCCTCATTTTCGCCCTCAATTGCCAAAATATCGATGGGTGATGGCATATAATCAATAACAGCATCTAACATTGCTTGCACGCCTTTATTTTTAAAGGCAGTTCCACACATCATAGGTACTATTTCGTTATTGATTGTACGCACGCGCAAACCATTCTTAATTTCAAAAATATCCAGATCCCCATTTTCAAGATACTTATCCATTAAATCTTCATTTGCTTCTGCTGCCGTCTCCAGCAATTTTTCACGCCAGTTCTTTGCCTCATTTTCGAGATGCTGTGGAATATCACGTTCTTCAAACTTCATACCACGACTTTCATCATCCCAATATATTGCTTTCATTTTGATCAAATCGACAATGCCTTCGAATTTATCTTCTGCGCCAATTGGCAACTGAATTGGAACAGGCATTGCTTTAAGACGCGTTTTAATCTGATCGTATACACGCATAAAATTAGCACCCGATCGATCCATTTTATTAACAAATGCTAACCTAGGCACTTTGTATTTATTTGCTTGCCTCCAGACTGTCTCAGTCTGAGGTTGCACACCGCCAACAGCACAAAATACCGTACAAGCACCATCCAAAACCCGAAGCGAGCGCTCAACTTCAATAGTAAAATCTACATGACCTGGGGTATCTATTATATTTATTCTATGCTCTGGATAATTTCCAGCCATTCCCTTCCAAAAACATGTTGTTGCCGCAGAAGTAATCGTAATCCCTCTTTCTTGTTCTTGCTCCATCCAATCCATTGTAGCCGCGCCATCATGCACCTCTCCTAGCTTATGTGATACACCAGTATAAAAAAGTACACGTTCAGTAGTTGTCGTCTTACCAGCATCAATATGAGCCATTATGCCGATATTTCTATAACGTTCGATAGGAGTTTTTCTTGCCACAGCTTATGCCTTACATTAATTTCATTTATATCCAGTAATTATTATTTCTAACTTAATTCCTGAAATTGATTAAAACCGAAAATGCGAAAATGCTTTATTCGATTCTGCCATTCTATGCACTTCTTCTCGTTTTTTAACCGCACCACCACGCCCCTCTGCCGCCTCAGTTAATTCGCTTGCCAATCTAGCATCCATTGATTTCTCACTTCGTTTTCTTGCTGCATCACGCAACCATCTCATAGCTAAAGCATTTCGTCGCACTGATCTTACTTCCACCGGCACCTGATAGTTTGCACCACCCACACGTCGACTCTTTACTTCTACTATCGGCCTTACATTAGTTAAAGCCTGCGTAAACACTTCCAATGGATCGCCGCCATTTTTTTTCTCAATATGCTCTAACGCTCCATAAATAATTCTTTCTGCCACAGACTTTTTCCCACGCGTCATAAGTACATTGACAAATTTTGCTAATTCGACATTATGATATTTTGGATCTGGCAGTATTTCTCGCTTCGGAACCTCTCTCCGTCTAGGCATTATGTAACCTCATTTCGTTTATACTTAAAAAATTCCTAAATCCTAGACATTCTTTGGTTTCTTAGAACCATACTTTGAACGCCCTTGTTTACGATCTTTAACACCTGCAGTATCCAAGCTACCTCTAATCGTATGATACCTAACGCCAGGCAAATCTTTAACGCGCCCGCCACGTATCAATACTACAGAATGCTCCTGAAGATTATGACCTTC
>CADEDJ010000107.1 GCA_902826055.1 uncultured Nitrosomonas sp.
AGGCAGCGTAAGCAGGAAAGATTAGGTTATCTGTCACCAGCACAATTTACGCAGCGATACTATGCAAATCTAGCCGCTGCTTAAACACATGGACTCCATTTTTGACAGCACACCTCAACCAGGTCGCTATGTAATTGTGAGATGCTCAATACTAGAAGCAAAATCTCTACCTTTAGCTTCGTTACTACCAATTTTAATTTGCAAGCGGAGCTCATTCATTGAATCAGCATTCCTAAGCGCATCCTCATAACTAATTTTTCCAGCTTCATAAAGCTCAAATAATGCTGTGTCAAATGTCTGCATACCCATTTCGCGAGATTTTTTCATGATTTCCTTAATTTCATGAACATTTCCTTTAAAAATCAAATCTGCAATCAATGGAGAATTAAGTAGTACTTCAATGGCTGCAACTCTTCCTTTTCCATCTTTTGCTGGTATCAATCGCTGTGCCACAAGCGCTCTTAAATTCAGCGATAAATCCATTAATAATTGTGTACGCCTTTCTTCGGGAAAAAAATTAATGATACGATCAAGTGCTTGATTTGCGCTATTCGCGTGCAATGTTCCCATGCACAGATGACCAGTTTCAGCAAATGCAATGGCATGTTCCATGGTTTCACGATCACGTATTTCTCCAATTAGAATGACATCAGGTGCTTGTCGTAGTGTATTTTTTAGAGCCGCTTCCCAAGATTCGGTATCAACACCCACCTCGCGTTGAGTAATCACACAATGGATATGCTCGTGCACATACTCAACCGGATCCTCAATGGTAATAATATGACCATGGCTGTTTTTATTACGGTGGCCGATTAATGCAGCCATTGATGTAGATTTTCCTGAACCCGTACCTCCGACAAAAATCACCAGACCACGTTTACTCATGACAACTTCCTTGAGCACTTGAGGCAAGCCTAAATCATCAAACTCTGGAATTTTTGTTGTAATCGTTCGAAGAACAATACCGACTCTCTGCTGTTGCACAAACGCATTCACACGAAAACGTCCAATTCCAAGCGGATTAATTGCAAAATTAGCTTCTTTCGTAGCTTCAAATTCTGCAACTTGCTTATCATTCATGATGGCTTTTGCCAGTATCTCGGTATGCTGTGCAGATAATGATTGCTGCGTCACCGGCGTCATTTTTCCGTCAATCTTCATTGCAGGTGGAAAATTTGCAGTAATAAATAAATCCGACGCTTTCTTGTTGAGCATCAACCGTAGTAAATCAAACATAAATTTTGTTGCTTGCTCTTTATCCATCACGTACCTCTGACATTGTTAATTTAATAACCAACATTACCGGAAATTATCTTTATTCATTGCTTTATTCCGTGCTTCGGCAACTGAAACCACATTACGTTTTACCAATTCTGTCAGATTCTGATCCAATGTTTGCATGCCAACACCTTGGCCCGTTTGAATTGCGGAATACATCTGCGCGACTTTAGCTTCCCGTATCAGATTACGAATAGCAGGCGTGCCTATCATTATTTCGTGCGCAGCTACTCGTCCTTTCCCGTCCTTGGTTTTTAATAAAGCTTGTGAAATTACAGCTCGAAGTGATTCTGATAACATCGCGCGAATCATCTCTTTTTCTTCAGCGGGAAAAACATCAATAATACGATCAATAGTTTTAGCAGCAGAGCTAGTATGCAGCGTGCCAAAAACCAGATGCCCGGTTTCGGCTGCTGTCATTGCAAGACGTATCGTTTCCAAATCACGCATCTCACCTACCAGAATAATATCAGGGTCTTCACGTAATGCTGAGCGGAGTGCATTGGAAAAACTTAATGTATCCCGCCCAACTTCACGCTGATTAATCAAGCACTTCTTACTTTCGTGAACAAATTCTATTGGATCCTCGAGCGTCAGAATGTGGCCATACTCATTCTCGTTAATATCATTAATCATAGCCGCTAATGTAGTAGATTTTCCCGAACCAGTCGGGCCTGTTACCAATACTACACCCCGTGGTTGTTTTGCAATTTCTGCAAATATCTTAGGCGCTTTTATATCTTCCAAGCTCAGAACCTTGGAAGGAATCGTCCGCATGACAGCTGCAGCACCACGTTGAGTATTAAACGCATTGACACGAAAACGAGCAAGATTGGGAACGGCAAAGGAAAAATCGCATTCTAAATGTTCTTCATAAGCTTTTCTCTGACTATCATTCATAATGTCGTACACCATCTCATGTACTTCTTTATGATCCATCTCGGGCAAGTTGATTCGCCGAATTTCACCGTGTACACGGATCATAGGCGGCATACCTGCCGACAAATGCAAATCTGAAGCACCGTTTCTTACCACGAAAGCCAGTAACTCTAATATATTCATTCCAGTACCTTATATGTGACAATACTTAATGTTTACTCAGCCTTTAAAGGGTATTGATAAACCTCAAATAAAGAACCTGAGTTAATCCATTTTGCTAACGGGAAAAATAAAGAAAAATTAAGAAAAGACTGATCAGAAAATAAAGGTTGACAAAAAATAATAAATGACAGATTCAAGTAACAACTGCAATAAATTATGCAGCAAGTAAATCAACTGGCCGCCCCCAAAATAATTCATGAGCCAACTTGTTACATGACCCAGTTAGGCGACCTTTTTCAGCTTTGCCATATCAGCTTCAGTTTGGATTGGGCTTCTATAATCCAGATAAGCATGTAGTCGATAAACTGTTATAGAATATGAATATGTAATTTAAAAGATCACTGCATAATTGTGTTTTAAGCTTTTCTGATCACTTGCCGCATCGATGAATCAGATACTTACAAATCTTGTAGTCCGAGATAATCAGTTGTGCAGAAATCTTTTAAACCCAGATTTTCCATTAGGAATTTCAAGGCGAGAAGATGGGGGTGAATTTA
>CADEDJ010000108.1 GCA_902826055.1 uncultured Nitrosomonas sp.
AATAGGCATTATCTTTGCGCACGACGGTCCAGATGGTGCGCAAGATAATCCAGATATCGAACCAGATAGACCAATTTTTGAGGTAATATAAATCGTGTTCGATACGAGCTTTCATTTTTTCGAGCACTTCGGTTTCTCCGCGCCATCCGTTGACTTGAGCCCAGCCGGTGATTCCTGGTTTAGCCTTATGGCGCAGCATGTAGCCTTTGATTAATTTGCGGTAGAGTTCATTGTGAGCCACGGCATGAGGACGCGGGCCGACGATGCTCATACGTCCTTGCAGGACGTTAAGGAATTGAGGTAGTTCATCCAATGATGTACGACGTAAAAAAGCACCGATTTTGGTAAAACGTTGATCATCTTTTTTTGCTTGCACGACATTTGCACCATCTTCGGCAACAGTCATTGAGCGAAATTTATAA
Organism: uncultured Nitrosomonas sp.; assembly: GCA_902826055.1. Classification (GTDB taxonomy): domain Bacteria; phylum Pseudomonadota; class Gammaproteobacteria; order Burkholderiales; family Nitrosomonadaceae; genus Nitrosomonas. Next base: position 423 of record CADEDJ010000108.1, read on the forward strand.
ACAACAATTTCTTCACCGTTTAAGCCATAGCGTCGTTGTTTGAAAATAATCGGGCCAGGGGAGGTGACTTTGACTGCTATAGCAATGCATAGCATGAGGGGCGATAGTAAAATCAGCACCAACAAGGCGATGATGAAATCACTGACATTTTTAACTACGCCATCAATGCCGACGAATGGTGATTCATTCATTGAAACGACAGGAACGTCGCCGATGAATTCAAATCGGGCTTGCATTAAATCAAAGATATAAATATCAGGAAGGAAGTAGATGGAAGCAGTCGTATCCGGCAGCTCGTCCATGAGTTTTTGAATACGTGGTTGCGAAGACATTGGCAAACTGATGAAAACCATTTCAATATTGTGCTTATGGATATAAGGGATGACATCATTTAAACCGCCCAGGTGAGATCCAAAACTATTACCCACGGTATTAGATACTCTGGAATTATTGCGTTCATCAAAGAAACCATGATAATTGATCAGCAAAAAGGGAATTTCTTCAATGTGCTTGATGAATTCCAGGCTGGTTTCATTGGCGCCGATTACTATTGTCGGACGTAAATGTCCTTTTTTGTATAACCCGATGATAATGCTACGTGCCGTAACGTGGCTTATAATCAATATCAGGGGGGTGACAATAAACCAAGTCAGTAATACTTGTTCAGAGAACTGGTGATGAAATTTTGTGGCATAGCCAAGAAATATCAAAATAGCCACAATAATTAACCAACCCATTACCGTATCGCGCATATGAGCTAATAATCTGCCTTTACGCCAATTGCGGTAAATGAATGTTCGTTCGTAAATGTATGACGAAATAAAAAAAGTGATAATGACTAAGACGAGATAATAACTCGTAAAATCTTCATCGTATAGCCATGTTGTCAGTATCAACATACTCCATATGATAAAAGGATCGAGCAAGTGCTTGAAAAAGGCAACTATGGGTAGATCGTTACTTGTCATCGTTTTCCGTAAATATACTGTAGGCTGGCAGTGACTCCATTGGCATTGAAATCACCCGGATTAGTTAACACCTGTGTCCCTGCCGGCGTTGTTCTTATAAAAGGCTCAGCATTGAAATCAGAATGATAGATCGAAGTAGTAAGCTGTAAGCCAAGATAAGGACTATAGATAAGCTTTAACGCAGCATTGCGGAGCGTGTTGTTTCTGCCCACTGGAAATTGATCAGTAATTTCTGTAAAGCGATTAAAGTTACGGGTTTCATAGGAAAAATCACCTTCAAGCCGTATTTTTTCGGTAATGTTCCAGGATGGTACAATGCTTGCACCGGTATTAAGGCTGAAGTTGGCAGTAAGATTATTCATTGATGAAGTCAGACGCCAGCCATTGACGGTTAAGCCAAGTTTAGCGGTAGGTTGCCAGTGATAAGTGACGGTGCCATTGAATCCATTAAAATTACGTTGCTTTAAATCATTATTTAGACGCTCTACCCATCCCGCGCTTGCTTGCAATCGGGATTTTTCAGAAACTGCCCAGTTAACTCTGGCTAATGCCTCTTTTTGGTAAAACCCGTTATCGATAAATGAGCCATCACTTTCTATAATAACCGTGCCGCTAGCATCTCGCGCAGGATTAGTAAAATTTCCCAAGATATTACGAAAGACTATGCCAAAGGTATTTTTTCCGGGTGTCACATAATCAATACCTCCCTCAAAGCGATTCTCGCTACGGTCAAGATTATCTGCTCTGGGATTCTTACCGGTATCAAGACTGTAGTGCGTATACTCACCAACCAAACGCCAGCGTGGATGAAAGTTCCATGCGCCATTGATGAATTGTCTTTGCTCTGTTCGTATGATTTTTAGACCGGGCTGGAATATAAATGGCATTAGCGATTCGACATAGGTTGCCCCCATATTGCCTTCCAATCTGTTGCCTAAAAACCAATTCCAGTTACCCGTGGCACTTTTCACATCGTTGTCAACTGTACTAAATCTTTCAAATTTAGTGTAAGTCCAGTTGAAATCAGCAGTGAATCGCTGCCGGCTCATTTCTTTCTCAAACATGATCCCACCGGTCATGCGGTTGGAAACGTCAGCAAGCTTGCCTTGTGCAATCAAATTGCGAATGTGCGTATCCGTTATACTATCCGGCGTGAGGTTGTCGCGTATACGCAAAATATTATCATCAGCAGTAACAGTGTAATTAATATAGGGCTTCAATACTTTGCTAAATTCAGCAGCTGTAGCCGGGTGACATAAAAAAAATAGCAATGAAGTTGCGAGAATAAAAAAATACAGCCGGCATCGACTAAATAGTAAAGAGTAAATCACTGAATGAGTAATGAACAAATCGGTACGATTAATTGTAATTTCCATGTAATGATATTTCAGCAACTTGTAATTCCCACAACGCTCATTAACTTTAATATTAATGGTATTCGGCAAAATTAACCTTCCTCTTATAGCATGTTCTCATAAAATTAT
>CADEDJ010000109.1 GCA_902826055.1 uncultured Nitrosomonas sp.
AATAGTATGATTTTTGATTGAGGCAATACGACCAAGATAATTGACGCGAGACAACTTAGCTATAAATTTTTTATATTTATAAATCAATAAGTTGCAATGATTGCTGAGCATAAAATCAGTGCCGCACGGCCTCAAACAGTGTTATGTCGGGTGTACTTTGGCGCAAATTTGACACAATTATCTTAGTGATTTTTGAATTCAAGTTTATCTGAAAAAATTGATATTGCATTGTTTGATTTTTCCATCGTCTGATAACAATGAATTAGCGATCAAAGAATTGTTAATGAATTTGAGCATCATTGCATATGCAATAATATATTTACGTGTGGGTGTATCTATTATAGCATATGTCTATGAATGAAATTATCAGATCATTAAAAAAAGCTCGTATAGAGAGAAAGCTGAAGCAATCAGAGCTTGGAAGTAAACTTGGGTTGCCGCAAAGTCACATTTCTAAAATTGAGCGGGGCGATACCGATCTTAGATTATCCACTGTTGCTGATATGGCGCGATTACTCGATTTGGAACTGGTATTGGTACCAAGGCATATGTTGCCAGTGATCAAGGCAATGATTGAGGGTAAGGAAGAGCAAAAGCCCATGTGGGGGCTCGATGAAGAAAGGGGAGATTAATGACTGATCTTCTCGATGTGCGCTTAGGAGAAATCATTGTTGGAAAGCTGACTCTTCTTAGCGGAGATCGTGCATTCTTTGCATTTGAAGAGGCTTATCTGAGCGATGCAAACAGACCCATTCTGAGTCAATCATTCTTCACTCAAACAGGCGATCTTATCCCTGAAACGAGAACTATACAAACCAGATTGCCACCCTTTTTTTCCAATCTTTTACCCGAAGGGCATTTGCGTACCTATCTTGCAGCCAAAGGAGGTATTAAACCGAGCAGAGAATTTAAGCTGATAGAATTGCTTGGTGAAGATTTGCCCGGAGCGGTTATCATAAAATCTGTGATTGGGGTGAGTGCCTTGCAGGGAAAAGAGGTAGAAATGCAAAGATCTTTAGAACAAGTGCCTTATCGTTTTTCTCTGGCTGGTGTCCAGCTCAAATTCTCGGCTTTGGCTGAAAGTACGGGCGGCCTAACTATTCCGGCTAACGGTATTGGCGGGGATTGGATTATTAAACTGCCATCACAGAATTTCGCATATGTACCGGAGAATGAATGGTCCATGTTACATCTGGCACGTAATATGGGTATTCCGGTGCCAGAAAATAAACTGATTGATATGGGCGAAATTAAAGGCTTACCTGATTTGGGCGTGCTTGCCGGCACAAAGGCTTTGGCAGTGAAGCGTTTTGATCGTGGTACTTCCGGTACGCGAATTCATATTGAAGATTTTGCACAAGTCTATGGTGTGTTTCCGGATGATAAGTACGCTAAGGTCAGTTACACAAATATCGCCAATATGGTTTGGACATTGACTGGAGAGGAAGGATTGGTAGATTTTGTTAAAAGACTGGTCATAACCATATTCATCGGTAATGGGGATATGCATCTTAAAAACTGGTCATTTCTGTATCCTGACGGAAAGACCCCAGAACTTGCGCCTGCCTATGATTTTGTTTCGACCATTCCTTATATTCCGGATGATCAGTTAGCGCTTAGCATTTCTGGAACAAAAGAAATAACGGCAATAGACATCACGCATTTTCAAAAGCTTGCTACCAAGGCTTCTGTGCCTGAATTCCTGACAGTAAAAACCGTGAAAGAAACGATCGAAGCAGTGCGGGAGGTATGGAGCGAGAAACAGAAAGATTATCCTTTGCCAAAAGAAATACTAAATCGTATCAATCAACATATAAAGTGCTTAAAACTTGTTTAGTGGAAGAGATTTGTTGATTAGCTATGACTATTGAAGATATGGATTTCCAGGTTATCGACTACATGAGTTGAAAGGTAAACTTAAAGATCACTGGGCTATCGATGTTAGCAAAAATATTGGCATATTGTGTTCTGATTTGAAGATGGCGATGCATACGTTGTGAACTATGAGGATTATCACTAATGACTATTCAACAACATAACCCACCCCATCCGGGAGAAATGATTTAAAGAACGTATATTGATCCGTTCGATGAGATATTCTGGCAATTAAATTGCTTAGCGCTTAGGTGTGGCTGTTAGTACCTTTAATCGCTTGATAAATGGAGTTTCAGACGTTTCACCAGAAATGGCTATTAGACTTTCAAAAGTTCTTGGAAGATCCCCAGAAAGTTGGCTTTAACTGCAAAGCAATTATGATTTATGGAAAGTTCGGCAGACGGTTAAAACTGATAACCTGGAGCCCATCAAATTTAGGATAGCTTGAGGATACTCGGGCGATCAATTTACTGGAGTGAATCAATGAAAGAAATCAAGCTTGAATTTGGGAAAGAAGGGGAAGGAATATCGAAATCTCTGTCTGCGTTTGTACGCTTAGGGGATTCGATTTTCGCAGGAGGCGACGAAGGGATCGAACTAGCCAGACTTAAACTATCTGATGATGGCACTTGTTTTAAGCTCAAAGAATTGCTCAGTTTGAGTAATTGGTTTGATTTGCCGATTCCACCACAAAAGGGACAGACAAAACAGGTGATGGAAGTTGATCTAGAAGGGATGTGTTAATCAACATGCAAAAATTACCAGGGAAAGGGTGAAATCAACGTTGAAAAGT
>CADEDJ010000110.1 GCA_902826055.1 uncultured Nitrosomonas sp.
AACTGGTAACTTTTGGATGTTGATACCTGGTAAATTTTGAATGTTGATTGACAGGCAAGCTGGCTAACTCAGAATGGTGTGCCGTTGAATGTCATTCAGGAAATGGGTGCATGGGAATCTGCTGAGATGGTGAGGCGTTATGCGCACTTAGCACCTGAGCAATTTGCACAACATGCTAGAGTCTTGGATGAAGTGTTTAATGGCACATATTTGACACAATCGAAGTAAAAACGGTTCGGTTATGTTTCTAAGTCTTTGTTTTATGGTGCAGAAAATCGGAAGCTCTTCGAACCAACTTTTCAGTATTTTAGAAGAATGGGAGTCCGTTTTACGAGGATTTAGTGGAGATACCTTTATGGATATGCCTAAGCTCTGAATCTTTCAAAAATTTATTTCATTTATTGCATTCTTTTGATATATTCATATTTGTTATATATGAATATATTGGGAGTTTTAATCAAAAATGGCAACGACAAGTTTGAGTTTAGGTGAACATTGGGAAATATTTATTAAAAATGAGATCGCAAGCGGACGGTATGGCTCGGCAAGCGAAGTCGTTCGCGATGCATTACGTGGAATGGAAGAGCGCAAAAGCAAGCTGGAAGCTCTTCGCGTATATTTAAAAGAAGGTGTGGAACAAGCTGAGCGTGGTGAATTCGTAAAAGATTATTCTATTGATAAGATTATTGAGGAGTTGGATGCAAAGGAATGACATTCACCATCAAAATTACTCCACGTGCACAACAAGACCTCAAAAATATTGGGCGTTATACGTTACAAAAATGGGGTAAAAAGAAACGAGATAGCTATTTGCGCGATCTTGACCGATGTTTCAGGTGGTTAGCTGGAAATCCTAAAATAGGTAAACACAGGATTGATATCGAAGAAGGCTACTACTGTTATTTGCAAGGATCACATTTGATATTCTACACAATTGGTGAGAGATGTATTCACATCATCGGCATACCACATCAAGCTATGGATGTATTAAACTACTTTGATCCAGATTAGCTTTTCATATAAAAATAGCCTGCGAAAATCGAACCAATAATTTCATTATTTTTCAATATGTTGCCTAAAACAGTTCTTCTTTCCCAAAAATATTAAGAAAATAATCGAATTGGAACAATAGCTTAATGGATGGTGCAGAAGATCGGAAAGTCTTCGAACCACTTTTTCTCAATTCTACAGGACTGGAACCAAATTCTGAAGGATATACCGATGGATAATTATCCGCAGTCCTGACAGCACCTTAGTCATTTAATTTCTGTTTGACAACGGTACGCCGAGCAATCGGCATACCGTTTTTTCATATTCTCAAGTCATTTTCCTGTTTCTGCTTCCCCCTCGTTTCCCACCGAACTGAGGGCGGATGTGTATTGTTTATGACAAGGAGTCATCAATGCCTAAACAGCCGACAAAACAAACCTCACCCTTTTGCTTGCGCCTGACCCCAGAAGAACGCGCAATGCTAGAGCATGAAGCCGCTGGATTGCCTTTGGGCGAATATATTCGAGATCGCGTATTCGATGTAAACCGCGCTAAACGGCGCAGTCGTAACAAGCGCCCGGTTAAAGATCATAGACTTTTAAGTCAATTACTTGGCGAACTGGGCCGCTCAAGACTTTCGAATAACCTCAATCAATTAGCCAAGACTGCCAATTGCGGCTTGCTGATTCTTACCCCGGAAGTCAAAACGGCGCTGCTGAATGCTTGCGCCGATATCCGCCATATCCGCGAAGCGTTGATGAAATCCCTCGGCTTAGACAGGTAGCATTCATGATCATTATTGCCTCCCAGCGTGGCGGTGCAGCCAAGCTGGCTGCGCACTTGATGAATGACCACGATAACGAACATGTCGAGCTTTATGAGGTCAGCGGCTTTATGGCTGATACATTACCCGAGGCTTTGCAAGAAGCCAGAGCACAGTCGATGGGAACACGATGCAACCAATACTTATTTTCCGTCAGCCTCAATCCGCCGGAAACAGAAAAAGTTGAAACGGAAGTTTTTAAGCAAGCCATTAATCGTATCGAAGAACGCATGAATTTGCAGGATCAGCCGCGCGTGATCGTCTTTCATGAAAAAAAAGGAAGACGCCATGCGCACTGTGTCTGGTCACGCATAGACACAACAGAAATGAAAGCGATCAACCTGCCGTTTTATAAAAGCAGGTTAATGGAAATTTCTAAAGAAATTCACCTGGAACAAGACTGGAAGCTGCCGACCGGATTAATCGAGCGCGGCCAAAGCAATCCGCTCAATTTCACGCGAGCGCAATGGGAACATGCTAAGCGCCTCGATGACGATCCCAGACTCATCAAAGCTGCGCTGAAAGATTGCTGGGCAGTATCAAACGATAAAGAAACGTTTCAAAATAAATTGGAGGAGCGTGGTTATTACTTGGCAAAAGGTGATCGGCGCGGTTTTGTGGCTGTGGATTGGCGTGGAGAAGTTTTTTCCTTATCCAAATGGCTCGATGTAAAAACTAAAGAGCTTAAAGAGCGGTTTGGCGAACCTGAACAGTTACCGAGTGTAGAGGAAACAAAAGCTAATATTGATACAAGGCTC
>CADEDJ010000111.1 GCA_902826055.1 uncultured Nitrosomonas sp.
ATAGGTGTATAGGTTATATTAGTTGAGTTTTCGATAATATATAGCGACTCAAAGAAAAACCCCGCCATTTTTTCAAGCGGCGGGGTGGTGTATCACCGTTTGCAGTCATCGGCATCCCTGCCTGTACTGCATGATTACTATAACGTAATTCTAAGAAACATGTGAACCAAATATCCGACCTCCTATGACGGCGAAATGACACGTATTGTGGGGAAATAAGTTTGATAACGACCATTATCACGAGTAAGGATGCTCCATCCTCTCACTGCCGCATGTGCGCCAATATAAAAGTCTGGAAGCGGTGCATGTTTAACTCCACCAGACTTACGGTATTTCAGGAAACATTTTCCTGCTAAAAATGCCGCTTCATAAGGCAAGTTTTCCCGATGAATATAATCATTCGGTAATGCTTGCTCCAGTTCTTCAATACGCTCGAAACTGATTGAGATTTCCGAATAAATAATGGGGTTTATATAGAGTAGTTCTCGCTCGGCTAAAGCTGCGAGCGTCTCTGATGACCATTCCAACCATTTAGGATCCTTGGTAAAGATATCCAGAATGACATTACTATCAACTAAAACGGGCATTACTCACCACGCGTTAATTTCATAATTTCGTCGGTACTCATAGAAACCGTACTTTTCCCGCTCATCGATTCAATCATTCTTTTACCTCGAACAATTTGTTTTGCTTTCTTGATATGTAATTCATCCCCAATACATTCAAACTCAACATGCGTATGAGGCAATAAACCTAATGCTTCTCTATATTTCTTGGGTATGGTGATTTGACCTTTTGATGTAATGAGCATAATTTAAATTCCTTAAAAGTAAGAATATTACCAGTATTACACTTACTTTAAATATAATCTATTTAAAACTCAAGACATAGACATACATACAAATCGGAAGGAGTATTCCGCGTATACATGGGAAAGAGGGGAGGGGATTTAGAACAATATCAGTAGCATACTGTTTTTAGTAGCATAACTATTCACTAACTGTCCTTATACTTCAGAACAATAACTATGCAATCTTAATATTTAATGTTATATATGCGCAGATGATAAAAAGGCATCTTGAAGATAAAATTCGTTCTGCTCTGGCAACCAATTCATCTGTGGCTCTTATGGGGCCGCGTCAAGTAGGAAAAACAACGCTTGCCATTAATATTGCGGATACTATTCCATCTGTTTATCTTGATCTTGAAAACCGAATTGATCTTCAGAAAGTTCAGGACATTGAAGCCTTTCACAAAGAAAACGGCGATAAACTGATTATTTTAGACGAAGTACAACGATTACCGGATATTTTTGCGCCGATCCGTGGACTAATTGATCAACAGCGAAGAAAAGGAAACAGGGTAGGACAGTTCCTGTTTTTAGGATCAGCCTCAATTGATCTGCTAAAACAATCCAGCGAAACTTTGGCCGGGCGTATTTCTTATATCGAAATGTTTCCGGTTAATGTCCTGGAATATACAAAAAGTGCTCAACATTCCGAAGCCGTAAATGATCTCTGGTTGAAGGGCGGTTTTCCTGACAGTCTGTTGGCCAGTAATGACGAAACCAGCTTGAACTGGCGCTATGATTTCATCAGAACCTACCTTGAACGGGATATTCCGCAGTTGGGACCAAGAATTCCTGCAGAAACGTTAGGAAGATTCTGGACGATGCTGGCACATAGCCAGGGAACAAATATTAATGCTTCAAAGCTTGCATCCAATATCGAAGTTTCAAGCGTAACAGTAGCTCGTTATATTGATCTGCTGGTTGATCTACTTCTAATCCGTAAAATACAACCTTATACGGCCAATATTAAAAAGCGCCTTGTCAAATCGCCTAGAATCTATGTGCGTGATAGTGGCATCACTCATGCACTGCTGAATATCGGTTCTTATAATGATCTACTAGGTCATCCGGTCGTCGGAAAAAGCTGGGAAGGGTTTGTTATAGAAAATATAGTTTCTATTTTACCTTCACGCGTAAGGTCATATTACTATCGAACGGCAGGCGGAGCTGAGATTGATCTTGTCCTGGAATTTGGAGTAAATGAAAGATGGGCGATAGAAATTAAAAAAGGCACATCTCTTAGCTTAGGACGTGGATTTCATGAGGCTTGCGAAGATATCAATCCGCAAAAAAAGTTTGTCATTTATGCTGGGAAGGACAGATTCCCACTACCGCATGATATTACGGCCATCGCTCTATATGATTTTATGGATATTCTGAAAGAAAAAAAAGAACAATGAAATTTGGTTGCCCCTATGTTTCTGGAGCAAACAATGTTGTTCCAGACTCTTTATAGGGGTACCGTAAGGATTCGTGCATGGAGTGGAGCGAAGCACTGCCGTTATCTGTCTCTGCGTTACACAGAATCAAGGGGCTTCTATTCTCACAAATAGCTCTTTAAACTATATTCTCAATCCACTACTATGACAATGCGTTTCGATAAGGAGTAGAAGTATGGGGCAACTGAACCGCATCACCCAGCAACCCGATGTAATGGGCGGCAAG
>CADEDJ010000112.1 GCA_902826055.1 uncultured Nitrosomonas sp.
TGGTATCCGAATCAAATACATTACGCTGCCCAGTCGTGGCAGCAACCGGATTAGCCGAAACCAGTTGCAATTCATTTCCAACAAGTTGTAATTGTGCGCTAAAAAATGCAGAAGATCCGCTACTCAGTACTTCGACGACCGGAAGATCTACCGTATTTGTTGCAGGGTTATAGGTTGCTGTCGCGCTTGCATTCAATGCAATACCGCTTAATAGTATTGCTGATGTTGTTAGTAATTGTTTTTTTATATTTTTTAATCGATACATAATAAACCCACCTCCATTTTTATTTAGGGTGAGTCAATCTAACAGGTGGATATGACAACAATATTACATTTACATGTAAATTCATGTTGGTACTCAGGAAGCAATCCTGTGAATAAGCCATCTTCTGCACAGCCGTTTAAACAGCTCATATCAGTTGATGATTTGCCATTTTGGGTTCACTAAAGAATTCCAAAATGGCAGCATCACTTCTTTGCGATGTTCATTAATCTCTACCGGGTTTAATTCCTCGCCCCTTGGGGCGAAGGCTGGTTGAAAACCAGCAGCCTGAAAAGCGCTTTTAATACCTCGCTGCTTGCGGCGGGGTGCTTTATTGACAGACCGGAGTTTTTCTATTTACTCTATTTGCTCATATACTTGGTCCAAAAGTATTGACAGAAAATATTTATTTCTATGATAATGGAAACATGGAAATAAATATTGCAATTAAAGCCCTTGCTGCTCTGGCCCATGAAACCCGCCTCACAATATTCCGGATGCTGGTTCAGGCTGGCGAATCCGGCGTTCCGGCCGGTCATCTTGCCAAGGAATTAGGCATTCCCAATGCCACGTTATCTTTTCATCTGAAAGAATTGACTCACGCGGAGCTGGTGATTGCCCGGCAGGAAAGCCGCTTCATTTATTATTCGGCAAATTTTGCAACCATGAATGCGCTCATGGGTTATCTCACCGAGAATTGTTGCGCCGGTACACCCTGCGGCATGGTTGAAGTTTGTTGTGATGAAAAAAACAGCTAAATAGTATTTAACCAGGAGACAATGATGAAACGCTTTCATGTCCATATTGCCATCGATAATTTGCAGGATAATATCCGCTTTTACTCGGCATTATTCGGTACAGAACCATCCGTCAGCCAGCCGGATTATGCCAAGTGGATGCCGGACGATCCGTATATCAATTTCGCCCTATCGGCGCGAGATGCAAAGCCGGGTTTGGATCATGTGGGTATCCAGGTCGATTCTGACGACGCCTTAAACGAAGTAAACCAACGCCTGACGCAAGCCGGTTTGCCGGCCGTGGAGCAAAAAAACGCGCAATGCTGTTATGCCGCATCAAATAAATACTGGACGGTTGATCCGCAAGGCATCGCCTGGGAAGCATTTCATTCACTGACAACGATTCCGGTATTTGGACAGGATACTGCCATTCCGACTAAAACCGAAACCTGTTGCGCAGCCTGATCATGAATGTACTATTTCTTTGCACCGGAAATTCCTGCCGCTCCATCCTTGCGGAAGCCACTTTCAATCATCTGGCACCCAAAGGCTGGCTGGCGATGAGCGCGGGCAGCAAACCGACCGACCAGGTTCATCCGCGTTCGCTTGCTTTGCTTAAACGCGAAGGTATCGCAACCGAAGGGCTTTGCAGTAAATCGTGGGATAATTTGCCGGCCACACCGGATATTGTGATTACTGTGTGCGGCAACGCCGCCGGTGAAACCTGCCCGACGTATCTTGGCCCGGCGCTGCGTGCGCATTGGGGTGTCGACGATCCCGCCGAAGCTACTGGAACTCAGGAAGCAATCAATGCGGCATTCACGCAGGCTTATCGAACCTTGCGTGAGGGCATCGAGACTTTTTTATCGCTGCCGCTGGATGATTTGCAGCAAAACCCTTCTGCTTTTAGGACAAAATTGGATGTCATTGGGCTCTTGAAATTTAAGCAGCAACACACCAAATGATAGCCACAGTCTAAAACTGATTATTTATTTTATCGAATCCTTGTAACTTAACTATTGGAGAATCAAAATGACAACCATACAGATATTTGACCCTGCTTCATGCTGTAGCTCAGGCGTTTGCGGTTCCGACGTAGATCAAGAATTGGTCGGTTTTTCCGCTGATGTCGACTGGGCCAAACAACAAGGTGCTGCCATTGAGCGCTTTAATCTGGCGCAACAGCCGATGGCTTTTGCGGATAATTCCACAGTGAAAGCATTCTTGGAACGCTCCGGTGCTGAAGCGCTGCCATTGATTCTCGTGGATGGAGAAGTGGCATTGGCAGGTCGCTATCCAAATCGCAACGAACTTGCACGCTGGACTGGCGCTGCTGTGGAGGAAGAAACCGAAGAATCCAGTTGCTGTGGCGGCTGCTGCTAACAGAAACCTGAGCCTACTGCATGACGCAACTCAAATTCCTCGATCAACCGCCGCGATTTCTGTTCTTTACTGGCAAGGGCGGCGTCGGCAAAACTTCGTTGGCTTGCGCTA
>CADEDJ010000113.1 GCA_902826055.1 uncultured Nitrosomonas sp.
TAGCGGTTGATATTTCCTCGATTCTTTATTGCATCTCTCGATGCGCTGCAGATTCCTGAAAATTTTCTACAGTGAGTTGACCAGGTAAAAGGAAAATAATGAATTTTCTTTTTCAATAAGAGATCTGGCAAAAATTAAACAGGATATTCAATATCTTCATCGCTTCATAATACGAGTGCAGGGCTAATGGATATTTTTTTAGAAAATAATATTGATCAATTAAAGCGGGACTATCCTTCGATTCATGAAGGTGTCATGACAAACAAAGCGTTTCTTTATCGCCAAGGAGATCTTTGCGGCAATATTATCTGCATAAAAAGCGGTATTGTGAAGTTATCGCATTTGACCGCACAGGGAAACGAAATTGCCACCGCGCTTCTTAAGCAAGGAGATATCACCGGAAATTTGGACGGCTTAATCCATCCATTGATGGAAGAAAGTGCACAAGCCATTGGAAGCGTTGGTTTTTATCGCATGACTCATGACGATTTTAAGCGCTTGTTATCGCGGCATGCAGAATTGGCATGGCATGTTCTTACCGCAACTCAGGCACGCAAACAACAGCTTGAGCGCAAGCTTCGCACGATTTTGACGCAACCGGTTGAAATGCGGCTTGCAACCATGTTATTGGAATTAGCCGGAACGTTTGGTATCCGTTGCAGTCATGGCTATGCATTGGAGATTCATCTGACGCAGCAGGATGTGGCCGATTTGATCGGTGCCAGCCGTCCCGTTGTGAGCACGGTTCTGAACGACTTCCGAAGCCGTGGCATGCTCGACTATACTCGCGATCAAATCTGTATTCATGATGCAGCGCTGCTTGATTTTTGTTCTGCAAAGTAATTGGGCAAGTTGTTACTTAACGATAGAGTGTTTTGTGGCTAACAGACAGCGCAATTGAACGGTATTAATGTACTGAAAGTGGTGACCGACGAGGTGACCATGAATCAATTAAATACAGGAGTTTTGACATGACAAAAATTTCACCACGCATACATGGATATTTGGATTTTGTGACGGTTATTTTATTTTTGCTGGCGCCGACATTGTTCGGATTGGAAGGATTGCCAGCCCTACTGGCCTATGGTTTGGCAGTTGTACACTTATTCGTTACATTGGCGTCCGATTTTCCCTTTGGTGTTGTTAAGATTATCCCATTTCCCGTGCACGGCTGGATTGAACGTGTGGTTGGCCCTACGCTGATCGCGGTGCCTTTTATCTTGGGCTTTGCCGATGAAGCGATTGCGCGCAATTTTTATATCGCAGTTGGGCTGATCATTATTGCAGTTGGCTGGTTGACTGATTATCAAGGAAACGTAAAAGACTAAAGCCGTTTGTAAAAATGCAATAAATGCGAGTCTCTATTATCATAGTGCCCTGATATCGTTTGTTATAGCTATTTGTACCATGAATATTTATGCCATGCGCCATGGGCGCACTAATTATAACGATCTGGGTTTGTGCAACGACGATCCCAGCCGTGACGTTTATTTGACACAAACCGGAATAGAGCAAGCGCAATCGGCGGCATTGGCGCTGCGTGAAGTGAAGTTTGAACGAATCATCGTTTCACCCTTGCCGCGCACGCGCCAAACGGCGGAAATCGTGAATCGCTATCACAGTCTGCCGATTGAAGTGCACGCCGATATCGCTGATTTGCGTTCAGGATTTGACGGCAAGCCGGTAGCCGATTATTTTGCAGCGATCAGCCATGATCCGCTGCAAGTGCGTGTGAATGGCGGCGAATCGTTGCTTGATTACAAGCAGCGGATTTTACGCTTCATCGACTGGTTAAAATTGCAGCAACATGAGACGATGTTGATCGTTGCCCATGAAGATACCATGCGGGTATTTGTCGCCTATTTTGAAGGCGGCATTACAGATTCCCAATTGCGCGATATTCATATCGGGAATTGCGAATACCGGCATTATGTTTTGCACACCGTAACGTCAAGGTGACGTAAGCGATGGAAAAAATTGATTCGGTAAGCTCAAGTAGTCTGTGGAAGCAATGTTATGCAACCTGAAAGACCGGAAGGAAAGCGCGATTGACAGAGGGGGGTGAATATCGCCTAACACAGCAATTTACTTACACAAATGCATATTAAAAGCTTTCTCGTTAGGCAATTGCCCTATTTGTACACTAACTTCAATATCACATCGTTCCACACCAAATTCATTTACCTAGTCCACCCTGAACAATTCTATTTTCAGGCATATGCGCCAGCAAGGCGATGATT
>CADEDJ010000114.1 GCA_902826055.1 uncultured Nitrosomonas sp.
ATTACTGGGTGGAATTGGATTATTAATGCAGTTTCTATTGAGAATTAGAATTACACCTGGCTCTGGAGCAGGCGGCAGTCCTGACGCAGCAGCAACCTAAGGAAGTCTTCGTAGACCTGGGTTATCGCGGCGCAACTGTCCCGGCTGGGGTCAAGGTCTATCACCGCAAACTCAGGCGCGGCATTACCGCGCGGCTGAAACGCGATATTCGGCGACGCAGCGCCATCGAACCGGTAATCGGGCATATGAAAAACGACGGCCGCCTTCGCAGAAACTGGCTGCAAGGCACAGAAGGCGATGCCTTTCATGCCATCCTCTGCGGTTGCGGACACAACCTGCGGATGATTCTGAGGAAGCTGCGGCTTCTTCTTGTCTTGATTTTCCTACGCTTGGATTGGCTACCAATCAATGATGACAGAACTAATCATCGCCTTGCTGGCGCATATGCCTGAAAATAGAATTGTTCAGGGTGGACTAATTACTGACATGATCGTACTGTAGGTATACTGGGTAAGCCCTGCTCGTAGGCTTTGAAACTAAACTTTTTGTGATGAGGTGTACCGTTAGAAAATAGTATGATTTTTGATTGAGGCAATACGACCAAGATAATTGACGCGAGACAGCCAGCGTTAATTACCATCATTAGTATATGTCCATCCTGAACTCTCTGAATAATTTTGCACCTAATTTTATGCAACTAGAAGTTAGGATGGAAAACAGGCTGCATAATCAACTCTAATATGATTAACTCAAACTCATTTGACTTGAAAATAACCGATTTGATCTTACATTAATGTTCGTTCGGTTTTCTTAATACCACGGAGTAAAAATAAATGAAAAGAATTCTGCTTTTTTTAGCAACAAACTTGGCCATCATCGTTGTTCTAAGCATTACTTTGCGCCTGCTCGGTGTTGAAAGAATCCTTGATGAACAAGGTAGTGGCTTGGATATCAATTCACTATTGATATTTGCTTTGGTATTTGGATTTGGTGGTTCATTCATATCGCTTGCTATGTCAAAATGGACAGCGAAGCGACTTACCGGTGCGCAAGTTATTGAAATGCCGCGTAATGCGCAAGAACATTGGCTCGTCACCACAGTACAACGTCAGGCTAAAGCCGCGGGCATTGGTATGCCTGAAGTCGCTGTTTATGATGCACCAGATGTCAATGCCTTTGCTACCGGTATGTCAAAAAATGACGCCTTGGTTGCAGTAAGTACAGGCTTATTAAATAGCATGAGCCAGGATGAAGCTGAAGCAGTTCTCGCCCATGAAGTCAGTCATGTTGCCAATGGCGATATGGTTACACTGGCCTTGATCCAAGGCGTAGTTAACACCTTTGTAATTTTCTTATCGCGTATCATCGGCCATACGGTCGATCGTGTGGTGTTCAGAACTGAAGAAGGTCATGGCCCTGCTTTTTGGATCACAACCATTATCGCTGAAATTGTTCTGGGTATTTTAGCCACTATTATCGTGATGTGGTTTAGTCGTCAACGGGAGTTTCGCGCCGATGCTGGTGGTGCCAGCCTCGCAGGTAGAAACAAAATGATCGCTGCCTTGCGGCGTTTACAATTAGCAAGCAAGCAAGCCCAGTTGCCCGATCAACTGGCAGCTTTTGGCATTTCGGGCGGTAAAGGCGCTGGATTAGCCCACTTATTCATGTCACATCCTCCGCTGGAAGATAGAATTGCCGCATTGGAAGCACAACGATAAGATTTTTTGTATAAATGTAAAATGCTTCATCGCTAATGGCAGGGCATTTAGTTCAGAAAGAGACTTTTGCAAAAGCCTTCCGATGAATTTTTAAGTCATTGTTTTTGATGATTAGGGCTTTTTAAACACGAGATTCTGCAAAGGTCTCTCAATCTGTATCACGGTTTACAATATACCAGTGAAGTATTTCTAAGGTATTGAATCATAATGTATTGATAACACTACGGATGGCAAAGGCGCCTAGAAAGATAATGTATTTGCCGAGGGTTTGTGACGTAGCGTCAGATATGAGGAAGTTAATCTCACTGCCAACGAATTAGCATCAGAAGTTAAACAGCCACTGGCAAAGTATTTTGGTTTTTTTATCCCATATTTTCCATTAGAAGAATTTTCTAATGGAAGCCATTAGAATAAGA
>CADEDJ010000115.1 GCA_902826055.1 uncultured Nitrosomonas sp.
CAGCATTGCCGCCAAAATCGGTGATACATAGCGATATATTAACTGATGCCGCTGGCTTTGTAGCTGAGGAAGTATTTACAACCTTTCATTCAAACGCCTATCACGAGAAATTCTTAACGTTCGTTCAATCGCGATATTTGGACGAGATTAACCACAATGATTTATATCATCACTGGAATTTCTTTATGCATTGGTGCAAACGCATATTGCTGAATAACGAAGCACTACTTCACGCCATTGCTGAAGAATTACTTAAATTTGAGCAGATAGCAAAAGATTCGATAGATTTACTTCACAGCAGAGTTAAAAGAGAACAACCACACCTATTTTTTTAAAGGAGTATTAAGCATGAACTTAAAGCAATCAATACATCAGCTAACAAAGCATATTCACACTGAAAATGAAATTCAACAAGCAGCACTTGAGAAATACAAGGAACATAATAATTCAATTATTTGTGTAATCTCCAATGCTGAAAAATTAGATTATCGCAAGGTTACAATTTATGAGGATGCGAGACTTCTTTATTGCTGCGATCTGCCAATACAACAAGCAGAGCCGCACGGTAGCTTACTTAATGGATTGATTAATAAATTTAATGCGTCTTCATTAAAGATATTTATTAATCTTGAATAACATATTGATTATTAATAACTTAAGGTACTTCTGGAGGTTTTGATGGTGCAGGTAATTTGAACGTCATTCAAATTCTAGCCGGTAAATCTTCAGAAATGGTTTCACGGAGGCAGTTATGCAAACAAAAGAATTAGCAAAACAGCTTGGAATTAGTCATCAAATGGCAAATCGTTATAAAGCCAAAGGCATGCCAACAGACAGCCTAGCGGCAGCAATAGCATGGCGCAAAAGAAATATTCATCCATTTCAATCTAAAACCGGCCGAATTGGTGGCAATAGCGGCAAAAAAATCGAGACAGGCAGAAATAATATTTCAACGAATGATACATTAATCACAAATTCTATTACTGAAACATTAACGAACATTGTACCGCGTCTATGGTTTGGTCAAATCGGCTGGTTAGGTGGAGCCCTTCGAGATCATGGCGTTAAAATTACGACCGAACAATTGATAAAAGTACAAGCATTACTTTTTTACATTTATATGAGTGAAATAGATGATTTTTTAAAAACTGAAACTGAAAATAACTTCACACTACCTGAAACACTTATGGCAAGGCCGGGCGACCCAATCTACTCTTCATTGATTGAAAGGTTGGATGAAGTACTGAATAGTGAACCCAGGCAATTATATGAATCTTAATTAACCTATTAACCTCGCCAAAATCAACCACAAGCACTTATTTTTCATATGGCCTAGCATTAAACCACTAGGCTTTTTTATTGTGTGCAGAACTAGCCTTACAAGCTGAGCCGTTGATTGCGGCTAAGGCGAAAGAAAGGCAAAGCACAAGAAATGATTTGAACATTCCGGCAAATTTGCCTGAAAGTAAAGAAACCCGCGACGAACTATCCGCAATGTCCGGCGTATCAGCTAGAAGCGGCGTGCAATGGTGGCTAGTAGGCTGGCTAATATGCAGCAAGGCGGTGATAGAAAAAGTGAAAATTTCAATACCGAAATTTCGGTTTTGATATCGCAGCCAGAAGCTGCGGCGATGCTCAATGTTTCAACTGATTCAGTTCAGTTTGCTAAAAAAGTCCTTGACCAAGGATCTGAAGAACTAATCC
>CADEDJ010000116.1 GCA_902826055.1 uncultured Nitrosomonas sp.
CGCTATGCAAATCAAGAAGAAACCACAGAATAATTGTCACTATAAATACAGCAACTAATTGCATACGAAAAACAATAACAAACGATCTATTTACTATCCAAGACATGTTTACTTTTATCGTTGGAAAAACAGCATTATTTGCTTTGTTTCTTATTATCTGTACTAAAAAAGTGCTGCATATTAGCTGAATTATAAACTAGAGTCAACGAACAACACCCTTCCTGTAGAGAACTAATATACTGTTGACATGTTTGGCAAATTATGAACACAGCTAGCTAAGCGATTTTTTTCATTTTTTCTGTTTCTTCTTCATATTGATTCGGATTTTTGCATCCTAAGTCACTACTGTCCCGTTAACGAGCAAGTGCTGCGGCCCGATTCAATCCCAATTGGCATAATAAGTTTTCGCATAACTTGTTGAATCAGATAAGAGAACCAGGTCATGTCCTATTGTAATACAATCTTTTCCCAACTACTAAAACTTGTACCGAGACATGAATTTATAACGCTTGCAAAGCGGCATCATTCAGGCCGTTCTTTTTCCGGACTGTATCCAGATGGTCACAATTTGTGACACTTGCAATGGCGCAACTGGCAGGCCGAATGAGTTTGCGTGATATCGTGGAAAATGTTCTACACAAGCTCATCGTCTTTATCATCTGATCAGTACAAAACTAGCGCGCTCGAGCTTGTCCCGCATTAACGAAGATAAGCCCTATGCTTTGTATGAAGCGCTGGCTGGGAAATTGCTGAATCGTTGCCAAGGGATGGCGCCCGGTCACAAATTTCGTTTTAAGAATCCGCTTTATTCCCTGGATGCATCTACCATAGACCTTTGTCTATCCGTATTTCCATGGGCAAGCTTTCGTTCAACAAAAGGTGCCATCAAGCTTCATGTCGGATTGAATCACGATGGCTATCTTCCTGAGTTTGTCACCATCACAGAAGGTAAGACCCGTGATGTTGAAATGGGCCGCGCGCTGGTGTTCCATCAGACAGCATTATAGTCGTCGACCGGGGTTACAACGATTATGACTGGTATAACAAATTGACAAAAAACGGTATATTCTTTGTTACACGCCTCAAAGCCAATGCCCAATACCAGGCGATCAATCGCCAGCCTGTTTTGAAGAACAAAGGCCTGACCAGCGATCAAACTATCAGATTGACAAACATCCGGGCAGCAAAAAATATCCGAATCTACTTAGTCCGTCCTGAACAACGCATTTCAAAGCCAAGACCAAGGGATTGAATTTTGGATACCGCAATTACTTGCGATTAGTCTCGGCAGTGGAGAAGTACAGCATCCAGGCGCAAAAAAGCCGGATGGCTCTCAAGATCATCCGCAGACTGTGTCCGGCACCGCATAGGACGGCATTGAGGGCGTCGCCGAGACTGCCCTTGAGTCAGTTTCGGCGCAGTTTATCTTCGTTTTTCATGTGAACGATCGCCGGTTCAATGGCACTTCGTCGGCGGATGGCTTTCCTGATCGATTGTGTGACACCGCGTTTCTGACCACTGCGCCAGATGAGGTATGCTGATTTTCAAGGAGTTCGAAGTTTCATAAAATGAAGACATGAAAT